>CANPXO010000049.1 GCA_947586205.1 uncultured Bacilli bacterium | reverse complement strand
TTTAAAGAACCCTTTTTTAAATTTCGATAACATTCTAAAAAATATTCAATTGCAAAGATATTTTCAGGGTCACCAAAAAAAGTCATAAAAAGCTTATCATTCATGAGTTTTACAAATGTCATTTCTTCCTCCTTAAGCAAAAATCTTAAGAAGGAAGAAAGCAATAAGAAGGCTAAGTAAAAGAACTGGAAGAAAAGAATTCTTTTTGGTATTTGGAATAGGATAAGTTTTGATTTCTTCTTTTGGCGAGTGTTCCTCTACATTATCTACATTATCCATTTTTTCTTTCGTGATAAATTCCACGACGACATCGTCACTTGGCATCGAAAATACGAGGTTTTCTAAAGGAATTTCTACACCAGTGATGGTATATACATGAATAGAATCAAGAAGAAAGTTCTCAGCTATTTCATAAGATAAAGTCACGTTCTCGCCTGCTGTATAACTATTTTTAGAAACAGAAGATGACACATGTTCATTTGGAATTAAGAATATACGGAAAGACGGAATCCTCTCTAACTCATAAAGAATAAAAACGACTGAATCTGGCATGATAAATTCATTATTTTCAATAGGAATCTCGCCATTTACAGTATAAGCCTTTAAACTTGTTAACCGATAAGAATCATCTATTTGATATTTTAGGGATACTTTCTCTCCCGCTTGATGAGTCCCAACTTCATGAAAAGTAATTCCTTTTTTCTGAGGAATCAACACGACATAAGATGGAACTTCAGGAATAAGTGATATTTTTACACTTAAAATGACATTTTGATTTGGCATGACGAAGGAATTAGAATCAATTGAAATCGTTTTTCCATCAGCCGTCGTAGCTGTGATTTCATCTAACTGGTATCCTGAATCTATCGAATAAGTGAAGGAAACAGTTTCTCCTTCTAAATAAGTATTTTTCTTTAAGACAAGTGTACTTCCTTTTTCGCTTAGAACATAGACTTCATAAAGTTTTGGTTCTTCCTCTTTCTCTAAATCATAAGAAATGATCACGTTTTCGGAAGGCATGATAAAGGTATTGTTTTCCATAATCACTTCTTGTCCACTCACTGTTGTTACTTTTAAATTTTTTAAATGATAATACTCTTCTAAAGTATAATGAATTTTAACTAAATCACGTGCTTTTGCATCTTTTTGAACTTCAAAAGTGACACCTTCTTGATTTGATACGAAGACATTATAAGATGGAATTTTTCTTGTTTCGATTTGAATCACAACATTTTCCTTTGGCATGACAAACATTCCATCTTGAATAGCAAGAGCCTTTCCACTTGCAGTATAAGCATGAATTCCTAAAACTTCATAATTTTCATCTAAATCATAAGAAATAGAGACGTTCTCTTTCTCTTCATAAGTACTTTTCATTTTACTTGTAACCCCGTCACTTGGAAGAATATGGACATCATGAGATTTTTCTTTATCTTCTATGTGATAATCTAAATAGATAGGTTTTTCTTTAGGCTTTGATAGTTCAATGAAAAGCATGTCGCCTTCCTTATAAAAATGAACTTGTTCTTCAAAATAAGAAGAATCCACTAAGTACTCATAATCTCCAGGTTTCTCTGCGGTAAACCAAAAAGTATTTCCTTCTTTTTGCACTTGTGGTGCATCTTCTATAGCTTTTAAAGTATATTCTTCTAGGAAATTTGGAACAAAAGAAGTTTGCATTTTTTCGTTTACTTTTCCTTGATAAGAATAATGAATCGGTTCAAAATAACTATTTTGTAACTCTTTTACTCTAGCTTTATAATCTACTAAAGCATAAGAAACCATAAAAGAATACCGAATTGGATCATGCATTTTCTCGCTCCATAATTCCCATAGTAAAACTTGAATTCCAAGTAAGGAATTTAAATCAGCTTCAGGATAGCTTCTTCCATCCATAATAATCGCGATGACATCTTTCATATATTGGATTTCCTCGTCATTAAAAGGAATTTCTGAAACATCGATTTCTTCCATTAAATACTCTTCAGGATCTCCCTTAAAATTGATCATAAAAACAGGCATATTTGTCTCATAATTATGAAATAAAGGAATTTCTCTTCGCGTATTTTGTTCATCGTAATAATAATATACAGTTCGATCTCTTTCTATGAGTAGCTCAGCTTGAGCCATTTTAGGAATTCCTAAAAAGAGAACAAATAGGAATACCCACATTATTTTTTTCATAAATCTCCTTCTAAAGGAGTTGTCTTTTAAGCAAGTATTATCATACTCGTCTTATTTTTATTTGTAAACAGAAAGTTTTGTCGAATTTTGTCGAAGCTTATAAATAAGATACCAAATACTATAAAGAAGATTCGTGATAGCAAGAGAAATATAGGCTCCTTCCACGATTTTACATACATGAATGAACAAATAAGAGCAAAGCCCGACTACTACTCCATAAAGAATCTTTCCTTTTTTGGATACTGGAGAAGTTTCATTTGTTGGCAAGAACAGAATAAAGGAAAAGAATACCGAAGAATTTAAAACTTGAGAAAGCAAAAATGCCGAAGGAACTAAAAAATAATGGGTAAAGAAACATACAGCATACGTTGCAATTGCATAGATTGGTAATTCTTTTTTATAATAGAAGGAATTTGTTAAAAAGAAATAAAAGAAAAGAAGTAAGACAATGTTAGTCGTGCCATATCCGCCTATTCCTTTTCCAAATAAAATATCAATGGTTCCATATGCAAAAGCCCCATTTTGTTCCACGACATTTTGGTAACTCACAGGAAGAACCAGTGTAAGTAATAAAATAAGACACTTATATAAATTTAAGAAATGGACTCGAGAAAATAGTTTTTGAAGCATCCATACTAGAAAAAAATAAGAAAGGGATATGATGATAAAGTAAAGAAGAGGAAAACTAGGTGGTATTAAAATTCCAAGAAGAATTCCAATGGAAAATGTATTCCAACTTATTTTTTCTTTTTTGAGTTTCGTAAATAGAAAAGACTCTATGACTCCAATTAGACTTGGTAAAACAGGCATGAAAACATCTTTTATACTCATTTGGCCTTGAAAATAGAAGTAAAGGCCATGACGGTAGAAACCATAACAAAAACAAAGAATGAGAAAAATGAATGTTCCTTTTTCATATTTATGATTTTCTTTCTGGATCACTCGACTCACCTCTTTCTAAAAATTTTTGCAATCTTATATGACTTGGACAAACAAAACTGCATAAACCACAAGAAATACATTTTGGATTTTGAAACAAACCATTCGTCTGCAAACTTTTATAAGGTTCACACTCAAAAGGACAAACTTCATTACATTTTCCACAGTGAATACACTCTTCTTCTTTTAAACTATTTTTTTTCATAAAATAAATCGCTCGAATATCGTCTTCTAAAATCAGTTCTTGGTCTACCCTTTTCCCCATTAAAAGACCATTGATATGAATTTCGTATTCGTCTTCCCGAAAAGAAAAATATTCGAGTAAATCTTTAAGGGGTGTTCCTACTTTTACTTTCATAACTTTGGGGTCTTCAATCGCATTCCCAGTCACAGTAACATAAAGAAATTCTTTTCTTCTCATTTTAATCAGGTCATAATAAGCATCAAAAATTTTATCCGCTTTTAAAATAAAGGTATCCTCCTCTAAATGAAGATATTCTTTTAAAAACAATTCATTTCCTAATAAGTAATAATCAGGTAGAAGCATTAAACTCATATTGGGATATGTATTTAATATGGTTTCAATGGCTTCAATACTATCACGGTCTGTTTCTTTTACAAGAATCTCGATACTTTCTATCTTGTAAGTACTAGCTAAAGCATCTAATAAAAGAAGAATTTCTCTTGCATGGTATTTTAATAAGAATGATGTATTTGCAACATATGGTTCATCTTCAATTCCACATAATAAAATTTTCTTTTTGCCTTTCAAAAGACCCCATGTATCTTTTTCATATTCTAAGATTTTCTTTTTAAGAGAATTTGAAAACACAATCGTTGTATGATCGACTCCTACATAATGATCATTTTCTTTAAAATTATTTTTGATTTGTAAAAACAAAGATTCTTTGCCATAACCATTTTGTTTTTTCACAATTCGTGTGATATTTCCACTTACTGGACTATAATAAGTTTTTCCGTTACATTCATAAATCGCATCATTTTTATAAACATTCTTTTTTTGAACTAGCATATGAGCACTAGGCTCGATTGGTAAATAGACATAAGATGGCGAGAGTACTTCAGTGACTTCACTTTGAACTTTTATCGAAACATCTTTAGGAATTGTGATATATTTCTTCATTCAAACACCTTCTTTATGTCTCAAATATTATAGCAGAAAAAAAGAGATTTTCATAGTCTCTTCCCAAAACAAACATGTTATAAATATTTTTGATAATTTTTAAATTCAGAACCTGTTGCTAAATCCGTTTCGTCTAAACTTTCAAATAATTTTTTCTGGTCTCTCGTAAGTTTCGTTGGAGTGATGACATTTACAATCACGTATTCGTCTCCCTTACGAATAGAATTCGGAACTTTAAGTCCTTTGCCTTTTAATTTAAATTTAGACCCACTTTGACAACCTGCTTTAATTTCCATCATCACATTGCCATAAATGGTTGGAACCTCTTTTTTGCATCCAAATACAGCTTCTGTAAACGTAATCGGAACTTCCACGGTTAAATCTTCACCATCTCTTTGATAAAATGAACTTTCTTCCACATGAATTTCAAAATAGATATCTCCATTTGGTCCTCCATTCGTACCAGCTTCCCCTTTGCCACTGATACGAAGTTGATGTCCTGTATCAACACCCTCTGGAATATGGATAGAAATGGTTTTCTTCGCCTTACACTGACCTGTTCCTTTACAAGTCGAACAAATTCTTTCAAAGGAATGTCCAGACCCTTCACATCTAGGACAAGTTGAACGACTTTGAATTCTGCCAAACAAGCTATTTTGCTCCGTGATCACATATCCAGTTCCATGACAATAATCACAAGTTTTTTCCCCAAAGCCACCTTTGCCATGACATTCTTTACATGTATCATTTAAAGAGAGCTCAATATCTTTTTCGATTCCAAAGGCTGCCTCTTCAAAAGTTAAATCTAAACGAACTAAAGTGTCTCTTCCTTTTCTTGGACGAGATCCACGGTCACTTCCTCCAGAGAAGAAATCGGAAAAACCTCCAAATCCACCGCCAAAGTCAAAGCCTCCACCAAAAACACTTCTTAAAATATCATTTAAGTCAATGTCATCTGGATTAAATCCTCCATAAGAACCACTTCCTTGTTCAAAGGCTGCATGACCAAATTGGTCGTATTGACGTCTTTTGTTTTCATCAGATAATATTGCATAAGCTTCGCCAATTTCTTTAAATTTTTCTTCTGCTTCTGGTTCTTTATTGACATCAGGGTGATATTTTTTGGCAAGTTTTCGAAAAGCAGACTTTATCTCATCTTGACTTGCGTCTTTCGAAACACCCAAGACTTCATAGTAATCTTTTTTATTCATCAAATTCACCTTCTTTCACAATACTTTCTAATTCTTCTAATTTTTCTTCAATCAAATGGAATGCTTTTTCAAATGGAGCCTTTGTAGTAAAGTCCACATCGACCATTTTTAAAATATCTAAGACTTTTTTACTAGAACCACTCTTTAGAAAATCGATGTAATGCTCGACTGCATCTTTCTTCTTAGACACAATATCACTTACAATACAAAGAGCACTGATAAGCCCCGTTGCATATTGATAAACATAGAATGGTCTATAGAAATGACTAATTCGCATCCATTCATATCGAATTTCATCATCAATGATGACGGAATCTTTAAAGTATTCTTGATTTAATTTGTAATAGGTATCACTGAATACTTCTTCGGTTAAGCTTTCATGATTTTGCATGCTCTCACTCATTATTCTTTCAAACTCTGAAAACATGGTTTGCCGATAGATGGTTGCTTTCACTTTATCTAAGAATTCACATAAATAATAAATTTTTTCTTTTTTATTCTTCGCATGTTCCATGACATAAAAGGATAATAAAGTTTCATTTACAGTCGATGCAATCTCAGCTAAGAAAAGCTCATAATCGCTGTAAAGATAAGGATTCGCAACTTTAGAATACATGGAATGAACAGCATGTCCCATTTCATGAGCAAGAGTACTCACCGAATCAAACGTTCCATTAAAGTTTAACAAGACATAACTTGGGGTATCATAAACTCCCCACTGATAAGCTCCATTATGTTTTCCGACACTTGGATAAAAATCAACGGTATGTTCATCTAGTATCGTTTGAAAGTGTTTCAAGTAGTCTTTTCCAAGAGGTCCTAAAGCTTTTAAAACAAGAGCAATAGCACTTTCTTTTGTATAAGATTTATGAGGTGCATCCACCACAGGAGCATAGGTATCATATAAATGATATTCTTTGACACCTAACAAACGATGTTTTAATTTTTGAAAACGAATATTTAAGTCCATATTTTGATTCACAGAAGAAATTAAATTTTCATATACTTCTTTCTTTACATCAATTGAGTCTAATTCCATTTCAAGGGCCGTTGGATATTTTCTAATATTACGAATAAACTCTAATTCTTGATAATTTCCTTTTAATAAAGAAGCAAAAGTATTTTTATGATTTTTATAATAGGCATAATAAGTTTTAAAAGCTTGTTCCCTTACTTTTTGGTCTTTATTTTCTAAGAGTTCTCCATAATTATAGTGACTGAGTTCAATCTTTTTTCTAGGAGAAACTGAAATAGTCCCAAACTTTGCATCTGCGATATCCAAAGATTCAAATGCATTATCAGGAGTTCCAAAAGCCGTGGTTGCTTGAGCGATAATCGCTTCTTCTTTTTCACTTAAAACTCTTTTCTTATCCTTATATAAATTTTGAAGATAGAAGTTATAGACTTTAAGTTTTTCTTCTTCATCCATATATTTTTTTATATCTTCATAATCTTTTTCCATAAATTCAGTAAGAACAAAAGATTCACTTTCATGGATTTGGTCCGCAAGGCTTTCAATTTCTAATAATTTTCCTTTGCGTGCGTTATCTCTTGTATCTTCATCCGAACGAAGTTTCGCATACAAAATAAGTCTTTCTAATTTTCTATTTTTTTCTTCGGCAACCTCAAAATAATGGAGCAAGGAAGATGGACTTTTTAAAATACCACCTTTCATTGCTATAATTTCTTTATTTTTTTCTTTCACTTCTTTGATTAAATCAAGATATTCGTCTTCACTTTTAATAATGTAACTTAAATCCCAACAATCTTCTTTTGCTATCTCTTGTCTTTCCTTCAGATTTTTCATAACAATCCTTTCTAGTCTTAGAAAAGTTCTAGTTTCCTAGAACTTTTTTTATTTTTCTTCGTAATTTGCTTCTTCGACTCCATCATCTTTCTTTGGAGCTTCAGTACTGTTTTCAGTCTCTGCTGTATTTGCTTGATTATTTTTTGCAGCTTCTTCATACACTTTGGTTGCTAAACGCATGCTGACTTCTTTTAATTCTTCTGTTTTCTTCTTGATGTCATCTAAGTCATTTTTCTCGAGTGCACTCTTTAATTCTTTCATCTTGTCTTCGGCTTCACTCTTGTCTTTAGAATCTACTTTATCGCCTAAGTCTTTGATGGCTTTTTCAGTTGCAAAGATCATTGAATCTGCTTCATTTCTTACATCAGCTTCTTCTTTACGTTTTTCATCTGCTTCTTTATTTGCTTCGGCTTCTTTCATCATCTTATCAATTTCTTCATCCGTCAAATTTGTATTTGAAGTAATCGTAATTGATTGTTCTTTATTTGTTCCAAGGTCTTTGGCTGTTACATGAACAATACCATTGGCATCAATATCAAATTTGACTTCAATTTGAGGAACTCCTCTAGGTGCTGGTGGAATATTTCCAAGTTGGAAATTTCCTAGCGTTTTATTATCCGCCGCCATAGAACGTTCACCTTGTAAGACATGAATGTCTACTGCTGGTTGATTATCAGCTGCTGTACTAAATACTTGACTCTTACTTGTTGGAATCGTTGTATTTCTTGGAATTAAGACAGTCATAACTCCACCTAAAGTTTCAAGTCCAAGGGAAAGTGGTGTAACATCAAGTAAAACTAAGTCATCCATCTCACCCGTTAAAACTCCACCTTGAATAGCAGCACCCATAGCAACAACTTCATCAGGGTTCACTCCTTTATGAGGTTCACGTCCAAGTTCTTTCTTCACTAAATCTTGAATGTATGGAATACGAGTTGAACCACCTACTAATATGACTTCATCAATATCTTTACTAGATAGTTTTGCATCACTTAAAGCTTTATGAACTGGATCTAATGTTGAATCAAATAAGTCACGACATAAATCTTCAAATTTTGCTTTTGTAAGTTCAATGTCTAAGTGAACTGGTCCATCACTATTTTGAGAAATAAATGGTAGATTAATTTGGGTAGAACTCATACCAGATAAATCTTTTTTGGCTTTCTCAGCAGCATCTTTAATTCTTTGCATAGCCATGGCATCACCAGATAAATCGACACCAGTCTCTTTCTTAAATGTATCCACTAAGTAATCCATGATACGTTTATCAAAGTCATCTCCACCTAAATGGTTATTTCCAGAAGTTGATTTTACTTCGAAGACTCCGTCACCAAGTTCCAAAATAGAAACATCGAATGTTCCACCACCTAGGTCATAAACTAAAACGGTTTGCGTTTTATCTTGTTTATCAAGTCCATATGCTAAAGCAGCTGCGGTTGGTTCATTAATAATACGTTTTACATCTAAACCAGCAATTTTACCAGCATCTTTTGTGGCTTGTCTTTGGGCATCATTAAAGTATGCAGGAACTGTAATAACTGCTTCGGTTACTTTTTCGCCTAAGAAACTTTCGGCATCGGCTCTTAATTTTCCTAAGATTTTTGCTGAAATTTCTTGTGGAGTCCAATCTTTACCATTTGCACTTACTTTTTCACTTGTTCCCATTAATCTTTTAATAGAGGAAATGGTGTTTTTAGGATTAGTAACTGCTTGACGTTTTGCACGGTCTCCTACTAGAGTTTCATCTCCTTTAAATGCGACAACAGATGGAGTTGTTCTTCCTCCTTCATCATTTGGGATAACTGTTGGTGTACCCCCTTCTAATACAGAAACACAACTATTCGTGGTTCCTAAATCAATACCTATTATTTTTGCCATATTTATTCACTCTCTTTCTTATTTACTTTGACCATGGCAGGTCGAATCACTTTATCTTTATATAGATATCCTTTTTGTAAAACATCTAAGACGATGTCAGAATCGAATGTTTCGTTATTATCAACGAGGACAGCATTCATACGAGTTTCATCAAAACTTTGATGTAAGCACTCAATTTCTTCCACGCCCATAGACTTTAACATATCTACCAAATTTCCATAAATCATCTTAAATCCACTTAAGAATTTACTGACTTCATCCGTTAGATCATTATCGTCCATTTTAATCGCGTGTTCAAAATTATCTAAGATGGTAAGAATTTTAGTAATCACTTCTTCCCCATCATACTTTAATAATTTTGCTCTTTCTTCTTCACTTCGTCTTTTCATGTTTTGCATTTCCGCACTGAGTCTCAAGATTTTTTCATCTTTTTCTTGACTCTCTTTTTTGAGTGATGCGATTTCTTTACAAAATTTTTCCTCTTTTTTTTCTTCTTTTTTCTTTTTCTTCGGAAGTTCTTTTGTTTCTTCTTCAGTCGTCTTCATTTCTTCCTTCTCTTTTACTTCTTCTTCCATTACTCATCCTCCTTGTTTAACTCTTTATTAATAAATGTAAGTAAACCAACAACTCGGTCATACTCCATTCTCTTTGGTCCAATAATTGCAATAGTTCCTTCTTCGCCGTTTCGTTTGTACGTTGTTTTAATGACTGTTACATTCGGGTCAAATTCACTTTCTTCTCCAATATAGATATTGACGCCTCCATCTTTACCAGTTGAATCAATCTTTTCAATTAAACTTGCATCTTCAAACTTTGCCATAATATTACGAATTTCTTCGACATTATCATATTCTGGTTCATTTAAAAGCAAATTCTTACCACTTACATGCACGGTCTCCGTTGGCTTCGCGGCAATATCATGAAATGTTTGACTGAATATCGAAAATATCGTTTCATATTGCTCAATTTTCTCAGCAATCACTGGTTTAATTTCATATTCTAGTCTTACAGACACTTCATTAATTGGAGTCCCCACTAACATCTTATTGATTATTTCACAAGTTTTTACTACTTCTTGAATGGAAATCGTGGTTGGTAAAACAAACTTTTTATTCTCGACGATTCCTTTATCTGTACAAACTAAAGCAACAATATTGTTTTCTTTTAAAGGAATGATACTCACCTGCTGTAAAGCATTTTCTAAACTACTTTTTCCAAGAACAATACTTGTATAATTGGTAATCTCACTAATGATTTCCATACAAGCTTCCATCGCATCGGATAAAGCAAGCTCATGGTTACGGAAAATCGTTTGCAATTTATTCGCATCTTTCTCCGATAACTCTTTTGGTTTCATTAAATTAGCCACATAGAATTTGTATCCAGCTTCCGATGGAATACGTCCAGAAGAAATATGGTTTTTTTCTAGTAATCCTAAGTTTTCTAGATGAGCCATTTCATTTCGAATCGTGGCTGAAGAACACTTTAGTTTCTTACATAGAGATTTACTTCCCACTGGCTTTGCTGTCGCGATATAAGACTCGACAATTTCTTTTAGTAGTTCTTTTTGTCTTTCGCTCATAGTTCACTTCCTTTTAGCACTGTTCTCTCACAAATGCTATCCATATTATAATATGCAATTGTTAGCACTGTCAACACTTAATTGCTAATTTTTTGTAAATTTTTTT
>CANPXO010000048.1 GCA_947586205.1 uncultured Bacilli bacterium | reverse complement strand
GGGTTTGCTAAATAGTAGAGTTAAACCCCAACTATGTGTTTTGGAGACTCCTATGCTACCATTATACCACGCCCCTAAGCGCAATATAATTATATTATAGAAGTTGCAAAAATACAAGTATTAAAGGGAAATACTAAGTTGCAAAAAAATAATTAAGTGTTATAATAAATGCCGCAAAAAAGGAGTTATATGACTAGATTAGAATTTATAGAAACAATGAAAGCGCTTATGCCAAATGAAAATATCGATGAAAGCAAAGGCATTGCTTATTTTAATGGTATAAAGTTTGCTTATACAAGTAGGTACATAAGCGTAGTTGGAAGAATACCCTATGCAGTAGCAATGTCTATATATCAAAAATATCCAAATGATACTGGCATAAAGGCTGGATCATTTAGCTTTGGTACTAACCCGCAGTATGCTTTAACGGATGATATTTATGAAAAAGAAAAAAATAATCCTTCATTACATTTAAGCGTTGCAAGTAAGAGGCTAAAGCAAAGAGATAATAGTAATAAATATATACCTCAATATCGCGTAGATAATATAAAGGGATTAATTATCGTATTTAAAGAACTAGAATATTATTTTAATAGTAAAAATAATGAAGTATGCTTAGATAAAGATATTGCAGCAATAGTTGCTGAAGTAAATTCTAAAATTATTGAAGATATTAATCCAGGTATAACCGGTGCGACATGGATGAAGCAAACTATTAATGCTATGGCATATTATCAAAGTTGGAATGAAACTAATAAATCTTTAGATATGAAGCAACTACGTAGAGCACTAGATGAGTTTGATAGATGTATTAATCCTTTTATGGAAAATGACTTACCTATTAGTGAAGTAGTTAATGACTTAAATAATTTAGATTTTTATTTTTCATTTTCTGAATATGATTTAGAAAATGATGAAAGATTTTGCAAAATAACAATGACCGATCAAGAAAGTGGTAGTTACACATTATTTGGCATTAATCCTGGAGGATTTTCTTACGCAGGCATGTTTAAACTTGATGAAGAATCAATTAGAGTTGAGCATTTTTACTGTTATGAAGATAAAGAAGAAAATCAAGGTGAAACCCTTTTAATTAGTTATTACAATAAAGATGGAAGTTGTACTAGTACAATACGTTACAATATAACACAAGGAACTATTGCAGAAGGTAGAGAAAGTCAAAAACCAGCTACTAGAATGCAAATAGCTATTATTTACTTAAAACTAACAAAATGTATCAACTTAGCAGCTAACTTAACAGTAAATAATTTATCAAGAAATAGAGTACAAAAAGGCAATTAAAGTATCGTAAATCATATGATACATTAGGTGATATTATGATCGTTGCTTATAATACAGCAGAGCTTGATTTACTAGCAAGACTGATTAGAGCAGAAGCCCTTGCTGAAGGCGAACTTGGAATGCTGATGGTTGGTAATGTAGTTACTAATCGCGTTTTAGCAGACTGCTTAACTTTTAAAGATATTAATTCAATATATAATGCTATTTATCAAAAGAATCAATTTGTAGGTATAAATAGTTCTTTATTTCAAGCAGCTCCTACAGCCAAGGAAAAAGAACTTGCTAAAAGAGTTTTAGATGGCGAGTACTATTATCCTGCTACTAATGCATTATGGTTTTATGCGCCAGGAAATAACGCATCGTGCTCAAGTAAATGGTATAATCAAAATCTTGCTGGCAAGTATAAAAACCATTGTTTCTATAAACCTGATCCAGGGGTTTGCAATACCTTGCATTAATTAAAGAAACTAGCCCAAGGATCTTTTCTTTTTAAATACTTATCTATATTTTTTATCGTTATACTATCCGGTTTTATTTTATCAAGTTCACTCCATTTAATAGGTAGTGATACAGTTGCTTTATCTTTAAGTCTTAATGAATATGGGCACACACTCGTGGCGCCTTTTTTGTTGCGAAAATAATCAATGAAAATTTTACCTTTTCGATTTTCCTTTCGCATGTTTATCGTATATCTGTCAGGATATGTTTCAAGTAAAATGTTTGCTACATCTTTAGCAATTTTTTCAAGCTTTTTCCATGAAACCGAATTAATAGGCACATAAATATGATAACCTTTACCGCCACTTGTTTTAAGATATGAAGTAAGTTTAAGCTTATCAAGGATTTGTTTTAAATCTTTAACTCCTCTTCTTACTTTAGCAAGGGATAATCCTTCATCGGGGTCTAAATCAAACACGAGTATATCCGGATTATTAATTTTATTTTGCTTTGCACCCCAGATATGGAACTCGAAACTATTCATTTGCACTTCTTCAAGCAGGCCTGTATCATTTTTAAAATAGTAATAATCACTATTCTCATCTTCTTTATTTCTAATTTTTTTAATGCCTAAATTTTTAGATTCATTATTAAGATGCTTCATAAAAAAATTATCTTCGCCATCAGGCCGTCTTACAGTGCTTATTATGCGATTATCTAAATATGGCATCATATATTTACTAACTTTTTTATAATAATCATAAATATCTTTCTTTGTTACTTTACCATTTTTAAAAATGATTTTGTCAGGACTAGTAAGTTCTATATCCTCGGGAGCATTTTCACTAATTTCTTTCATTGTTCTTCCTGTTTTAATACTTGTTTTATATTTATTAATATTATTTTTATTTACAAATTCATCTTTCTCTTTGATTAAAAGATAGTTATCATCTTTAAAAGGGACTAATGCCCAAGCTCCTTGTAGTCTTTTACCCTTAATATAAAACTTAATTGGTCCCTTTTTAAAATTTACTTTAGTATCCTTAATTGGTTTCCAAGTGCCTGTATCAAATAGCATAACTGTACCTGCACCATATTCACCTTTAGGAATAGTTCCTTCGAAATTGCCGTAGCTTAAGGGATGATCTTCAACTTTAACCGCTAATCTTTTTTCTTTAGGATCAAATGATGGACCTTTGGGAACAGCAAAACTTACAAATACGCCATTGTATTCCAGTCTTAAATCATAGTGATCTTTCCGGGCTAAATGATGTTGAATAACATATTTTAAAGTTTTCTTTTTTGTTTTACTAACTTTTCCTTTGGGTTCTTTAGTTTTAGTAAAATTTCTTTTATCATTATATTTTTTTAAACTTGTCATAGCATCTCCTTATATATTGGATGTCTTAAATGGCCATTTTTAGTTTTTTCTAAAAAGGTAACTTCAATATTAATAAGAGGTTTAATATAAATAATATCTTCATTAAAATCCATAAAAGGATTACTAGTCTTTCTTTGTTTAAGTACTCTATTATAAATATTTGTTTTAGGTCCTACAGAAACTTTGCCAGCATAAACAAACTCTTTATTTTTATACTCGCCTATCGCAAGAGATAAAATATTATTTTTCTTTTTTTCATAGCCTCCGACAATATAATTTCCATCCTGAATATTTTTTATCTTAATAAATTCATCACACCGTTTATTAATATAGTACTTACCATCTTTCTTTTTGGCAACAATACCTTCTAGACCTAATTTAGATATTTCTTTAAAAAGTTTAATGCCCTTTTCTTCAATCATTTTCGTTTTTATAAAATAATCAGTATCAGGATATTTATCTAAATATTCCTTTCTTTTCATAAGAGGCAAATCCGTAAGATTTTTATTTTCGTATAATATATCAAAACAAATAAAAGAGGCTGGATCATCTGAAGAAGCTTTATTTATCTTTAAATCTTTTTTAAGATGCATCCTTTCACTAATTTTACTAAAGGATGATTTTTCTTTATCAAATAAGACAATTTCCCCATCAAATATAACATTTTTATTTACCATATTTTTTATCTCTTGAAGCTCGGGGAATAAACTTGTAATATCTTTTTTGTTTCTGCTTTGAATATAAACTTCTTTAGGGCTAGCAAAAATAATTGCTCTAATACCATCAAACTTAATTTCAAAAATATGTTCTTTTGAATCAAAAGGTTCAGGAACTCTTTTTAAAAGCATTGGTTTCCATGAATGGTTCTTCCATAAATCAATCATTTTTTCTTCAAACTCTTTTCTAAGGCTTCCATAAGATCATCAATTTGTTTTTTACTACTCTTTTTGGCTTTCTTAACTGACTTACCCTGAATTTTATCCTCAATAGCATTTTTAATGTTATCTTGATATTCATCATGATATTTCTCGGGTTCAAATTTACCCTTTAAAGAATTGATAAGTTCAATAGCTAAATCTAATTCTTTTTCGTTAACTTTAACTTCTGAATCTTTATTAATATTTACTTCTTCATTAAAATATAAAGTAGTCATTATAATATTTTGATTATTAAATCTTAATATACAGTAGTAAAATTTATTACCTATAACTGTTTTAGCAAGAGCGACGAGTTTAGTTCTTTTTAAAGCTTCACAAAAAAGATAATAAGCTTTGCCTTTTCCTTCGGCATCTATATCATAAGTTCTTTCAAAATAAACTGGATCTATATCCTTAAGAGGTACAAAGGATATAATTTCGATTTCTTTTTCATTTTCTGGTTTTAGTTTATCTAGTTCTTCTTTTTTAAAAGTTATATATTTGTCAGGCTCATATTCAAATCCTTTGATAATTTCATTTTCTTTGATTTGTTTCTTACATTTTGGACAATATTTTATGTACTTAATACGATGATTACACTTGCTATGTAGTTGATTAAAAGAGTTATCATTATTCTTAATAACTGGATTCATAATCACAGGAATGTTAACAAGAGCAAAATTAATACTACTATGGATATTTGGCATATTATCACCTTTAATTAGTATTTACCAAATATAATAATTTAATAGATTATTAAAGGGCATGATATAATATTAGTGAGGTAATAAAATGAAATATGATGTTGCAATAATTGGTGCAGGTCCCGCGGGCTTATTTAGTGCTTATGAGTTAATAACTAAAAAACCAGAATTAAAAATAATTATTTTAGATAAAGGAATGTTCGTCAAAAATAGAGTCTGTCCTATGAATAAATTTAATATTCCATGTCAAAACTGTAATCCATGTGCTATCTTGTCAGGCTATGGTGGTGCAGGTACTTTTTCTGATGGTAAGCTTAACTTTATTCCTACCCTTGGCAAAAGTGATTTAACTAAATATATGCCAGAGTCCGAAGCCAATAAACTTATTGATAAAACCGAAGAAATCTTTAATAAGTTTAATATGGATGCCGAAGTTTATCCAAGTAATATGGATGAAGCTAATGAAATCAAAACAAAAGTAGCTATTGCTGGAGCCAAACTTTTAGTTATTAAGCAAAAGCATTTAGGTTCAGATCATCTTCCCGAGTATATTAAAGGCATTGAAACATATCTTGAATCCAAGGGTGTTACCCTTGTTGAAAGAGCCAATGTAACAGATATTGCTACAGTTAGTGAAAATGATCATGATATAACTTATGAAACAGGTAAAGAAGAAAAGAAAGTTAAGGCTAATGCCGTAATAGTTGCTCCAGGTAGAACAGGTGCAAAATGGATTCAAGAGCTTGCCGATAAATATCATATTCCATATCTTTCCCAAAGTATTGAAATTGGGGTTAGAGTTGAAGTTAGAAAACCTATTATGGAAGAAATAACAAATGTTATTTATGATCCTACTATCTTTATTAAAACTAAGACTTATTCTGATGAAATACGAACTTTCTGTACTAATCCCGGGGGCTTTGTAGCCAAAGAAAATTATTATGGTTATATTTGTGTCAATGGCCATGCTTTAAAAGATGTTAAAAGTGAAAATACTAACTTTGCTTTTATATCTAAAGTTAATTTAACAGAGCCTGTGACTAATACAAGACTATATGGTGAATCCATTGCTAAAATAGCTAATGTTTTGGGAGATGGTAAACCTATTATTCAATCCCTTAAGGATTTAAAAAGCGGAAGAAGAAGTACTTGGAATAGAATTAATAAAGGCTTTATTGAGCCAACACTCAAAGATTGTGTCGCAGGTGATTTAGCTTTAGTACTTCCTCATAGAATTATTACTAATATTCTCGAAGGTTTAGAAACTCTTGATAAAATAATCCCTGGCATTAATAATGATGATACTCTTCTTTATGGACCAGAGATAAAATTTTTCAGCAATGAAATAGAAACGGATAATAACTTTAGATTAAAAGATGATAATATTTACTTCATTGGTGATGGTGCCGGTAAGGCAGGTAACATTGTAGTAGCCGCAGCCACGGGACTTGTTAGTGCTAGAGATATTTTGAAAAGGCAATAATTATTGTCTTTTTTCTTGCATCAAAATAGTCACACAAAAAAATATTTCGCATAAGATATAACGGGCACCCTTTTAAGTGTCCATAATTATATTATTCTTTCTTTATATATTATGTTAGGAAAGGAGAATATATGAGAAAAAATATAATTATTATTGTGATGCTTATCTTGTCGTTATTAATTATGTCTATAGGTTATGCTACTTTTGCAACTGAACTTGACTTAATGGGTAATGTTGAAATAATTGGTGATTGGAATGTTGCAATTACTAAAATCGAACCTACATTTGTAAGCGAGGGATGTAATGCGGGAGCACCTACTTTTACCGATACTGAAGCTTCATTTGATGCTAAACTACTTAAACCAGGAGATCATATTACTTATGAAGTAACAATTGAAAATAATGGTACGATTAATGCTATACTAACGGATAGTTTATTCGAAACCGATTTATCAAATAGTGCAGCCGAAATATCTTATACCTATACGGAGCCTTCCAAGATATTAAATGCTGGAGATTCTACTACTTTTACGGTAGATGTCCTATATAATGCTGATACAACAGAAGTACCTTTAATAAAAACTAAGAAAATAATTGGCTATTTTGAATATGATCAAAAGTAAGAAATTTGAGCTATTATTATTTAGCTATTTAATAGTCTCTATTATTTTTCCTATTTTCACTCTTTCCTTGTTTCAAAATTATTTAAATTCCCTTTTTTGCCTTTTGATTATTATTTATTTAGTTTGGCATTATTTTAGGCATAATTTACCAAATTTAGAAAATTCTAAACATTCTCTTATTATTTCACTTTTATTTTTAAGTATTTATTTTGCTTTAGGCTTTATATTTGGCTTTGGTAAAAATCCGTATAACCAAGATATTATTTCCTTTTTGAAAAACGCATTTGTTTATATTATTCCTATTATAGCTTTAGAACTTAGTAGAATATACTTAGTAAAGAAATATAAGAATAATAAGAAGGCTCTTATTTTAATTACAATACTTACAACACTTTTGGAAATTAATTATGGTATTATCTTTAAACTATTAGATTCAAGAAAATATTTATTTAGATACCTAATTACAAATGTATTACCCCTTATCGGAGAAAATATTTTATTTACTTATTTAGTTTATAAGTATAATAGTACTCTTCCTTTAATAATGAAGCTGATTAACAAGACAGCTATTTTATCTTTTCCCATTCTTCCTAATCTTAACTCCTTTTTAACAGGATCATTTAAATTAATTGAGTTACTTTTGCTATATATTATCTTTCAATATCACTATATTAAAAAAGAAAGCTTAAGAACATTTTTAACTTATCTAATAACACTTTTTTTATCAACAATTTTAGTTTTATTTATGGCAGGCCTATTTAAGTATAAGCCTATTGCTATTGTAACAGGCAGTATGAATCCAACATTTAATCGAGGAGATTTTATTATCTATAAATCATTAAGTAATAAAGAATTAGAAAATCTTAATGAAGGAACCATAATAGTATTTAAAGTAAATAATAAATATATAGCTCACAGGATTGTTCAAAAAGTTAATGAAAATGGCAATATATCCTATATAACGAAAGGTGATAGTAATAACGTTAATGATTCTATAGAGGTTAATATAAAGCAAATTAAAGGAGAATATATTGCCAGAATTAAGTATCTTGGATATCCCTCAATATGGTTAAATGAATATTTAAATAATAATGTAAAAGGATGATTGCAAAAAATCATCCTTTTATTTAATTGGTCACTCTTACATAGAATTATTTTTAAGTAATTTTAAATTTCGACTGATTATATTTTTAACTATGTACAGTTCTTCTATATATCATAACTTTAACTAATATTTATCCAAAACTTACCAATATTTTAATTTATTTTTTTAATACTACTAATATAATTTTTAAAGGAGATTATACTTTCTAATAAAATAGGGATTATTATAGCTGTTGAAACATATTCGTAAATATTTATTAGTTTTGAAGTAAAACCTTTATTTATAATAATTACAATATAAACTACTATAAAAGTTATTACTAATAACATTTTACAAATGAGGAATTTAAACTGGCCATCATCATAGTTAATTATTATGTTCACAAATTTTAATAAGCTTCCAACTATAAGTATTATAGGTAGAATAATTACATTATATATTGAGTAAGAAAACAATTTAATAATATTAACTATCAATTCATAAGGATAAATAAAAAACAGCAGCAATTTTTTTGCCCCTTTTAATTTTGTATATTTAAACGATTTATTATAATTAATCATTAATTTTTCTGATAGATTAAATTTTAATTTTTTAATTTTAAATACTGATTTTATTAATTTTAAAAAGTATCTGATATTTATTAAAATTGAAAATAAAAATATATATATTTTAGTTAACAAAACTAGTAAAACAAATGATTCTATAAGCAATGTATTGGAAAAAGATTTGATTATAAATTCATAGTTGATACTCTGAACAATGTAGCAAATGCAAAAGCAAAGAGAAGAATAAGTTGTATATTGCAAATTATCACTTTTTGCACTTATAAAAGACTTCAAAATAATAAAGTAAATAACAATTGTTAACATTGGAATATACAGATAGTTAAAATCCAATTTAAAATACCATATAGAAGCAATTATAATAATCAAACTCAAAATCAACAATATTAATAAATTTACTAAATTTACATGTCCTTTGGGATCTATTATTGGAATAGCTCCATTTTCATCTTCATCAGCTTTTTTTGTTTTGTCAAATGGGTATAAAATCGCTTCTGCTACGCATATAATCATACATATTATACTTGTTATATTATAAAATTTTTGCATTCTAATAAGTTTTAATAATTCCATAATTCCAACTCCATAAGGACTATTATACAATTTCTAAAACATTTATACCACATTAATATTTGTGCTCTTTCGCATAATTATTAACTTTTGTTGATCATAAAAAATTCCTTAACTAACTATATTAAGGAATTATTAATTTTTGATCTATTATCAAATTATTTGTTGTTAAATTGTTAATACTCATAAGATTGGCTACTGTTGTGCCAAATATTACTGCAATAGAATATAGATTATCATTATTTCTAAGTGCATAGATTTCAGCACCATCGCCGCCTTGAATAGTCAAAATGTAACTACTACTTCTTTTTACTATTTTCTAATATGTAATAATCTATCGTAGGTATAGTCTCTACAAGAAAATCATATTGTCTAAAATACATTATAACCTCAGATGAATCTCCTTTAGAATAATATCCTTCTGGAACATTTTTATTTTTTTTCATTGTACCTTTAAAAAATTTTATAAAATCTGGATTAGCTTTATTTATTCGATCTAAATACTCTTTAGCTTTCTTATCATTCCCTTGCTTATAGTAAAGTATAAATAGTGGAAATAGCATTTCTAAACTTTCTTCAGGATATTTTTTGTATAGTTTAAGCATATCATTTTCCTCTTCTAAATAAGCATATATCGCCATAAGTAAATACCTAGCACCCGTGTTGTCATTTTCATTTAATTTAAGAATTTCTTTACAAACATCGCGTGCTTGCTTTATTTTGCCATCTAAAATTAAGTAATCGGCTTTAGCAGATAAACCCCTAATATATGGTCTGGTTTCGAATATTCCATAAAAATGACCAATATTATCTTTTTTAAATTGTTCTTCTTTCTCTAATTTGGCTTTTTCAAATTCTAATCCTTCTTCTAATATTTTCCATCTTTTTAAAGGATTATCTTCTAAATGCACCTGAAATAGTACTGCATCAAAGCAATCTGGACACATATCATATGCTTCTTTTGCATATTTTATAGCTTGTGCTTTAGATTTAGCATTTTCTGCTTTCTCTAATAGTTCATAAGCATCATCCAATGTTGTATTTTCATATTCTATTTCACCAGCATTATATTTTTGAATGAATTCCTGTAATTTTTCATTCAATTCTTTTTCATCCTTTGCATCAGTATTTGCTAAAAATTCATTAATCATATTATTAAGTTTATTATTCATTTTACTTCTCCTACAATATTCTTCTTAATATATTTTATGTATTTCTGCAGAATTCTCTGCAATATACAACTTTCTCAATTTCTTTCATTTTCTATGGTTTAAATACTTTATTTTAAAAATCATTTTCCAATAGAAAATCAATTAAGTTAAGATGAATAATACCATCATGAGATAAATCTATTTTATCAAGAGAAATTACATATTTTGGATAATTATCTTCAATTGACTTATATGCTCCAAATTCTCTTTCAATGGTATTATCATTACCTGCCATTTCGTAAGTTACTTGAACATATTTAATATTTCCATCTTTCTTTGCTATAAAATCTACTTCACCATTTTTAGTCTTACCTATATATACTTCATAGTTCCTGTTTATTAATTCATTATAAACAATATTTTCTAAAACAACATAACTTTTAAATTCTGGGTTATTATTTTTAATTTGAGCAATACCTAAATCAGTTGCATAATACTTATTTAATGTTTTTAATACACTTTTACCAGCAATATCATATCTATACACTTTTTTAAGTATTAATGCCTTACATAAGGCATCTATATAATTATAAAGAGTCTCATTAGATATTTTCTTATTTTCTTTATCTAAATATTTTATAATATTATCAGCAGAAAATTCACGGCCAGCAGTTTCAATCAAATATTGTAAAATCATATCAAAAAGAATGGTATCTTTTAAATTTAATCTTTTTACAACATCTCTTAAAATAATAGAATCATATACACTATGAAGATAATTTTTTATATCTATTTCATTTGTAAATTC
>CANPXO010000047.1 GCA_947586205.1 uncultured Bacilli bacterium | reverse complement strand
CCGCATGTTTATAGTTGGAGAAATATTCAAGTAGCAATTGCTTTTTATACAGCATATGAGTACAAAAGAGAATTAGAAAGCCACATGATGAAGAATAGTGAATGGGGAGCAGTAGCCTATTTAACTCAAAGTATATATGGAAGATGTGAAAAAGCTGGTGAGAGTGTAACATGTGATGAAGTAGATAGAAATAATTCATCATCTTACATTACAGGAATGTCTACAACAAACCCAGCAACATGTGGATATACTGGATCAAATGAAGACTGTAATTATTATGGAGGTCCGACTTCTTTATCAGAATTATCAAGTGGCTTTATTCATAGTTATTATTTAACAGAAAGTCAAGGTGGAAGTACAACAGGAAATTATACAGGAATTTATGACATGTCTGGCGGAGCTTGGGAGTATGTAATGGGGGTTATGCAAGCTCAAGATAAAGTTGCTACTCCAGCAAGTGGAAGAAGTAGTAAGTATAATTCGGGATTTAAAGGACCATATAGTTGTCCTACTTGTGATGGTGATAGTATTAATACAGAAAATAAAGATGGAAAAGCATGGCCTTCACCAAAATATTATGATTTATATGACTATGCAACTACAGATCAAGATTTTAAAAGAGGACACTTAGGGGATGGAACGAAAGAATTTGGACCATTTTATCAAGTAACTTATACTGTTAAAACTTCTACAAGACGTATAGGAAGTTATAATGGAGACGCTGCTTTCTTTGTCCATCATGGCTATCCGTGGTTCGTACGCGGTGGTAATTTCACAGACGGCACGGACGCGGGTCTCGCGGCATTCCATAGTGACAACGGTCGTGCGCATGGTGGTGGTAGTTTTCGCGTCGTTCTCACTCCATAATTTCTGGTGGAAATTTATTATATTCTCTTAAATTTGAATTTTATAGATGTTGCGTTTTGTAATAATCTTGTGTTATATTCTATTTAGAAACAGGAGGTTATTGTTATGCAAGACAAAATGAAAAAATTGATTTTAGAAGGAGAGAATATGAATACAGAACTTAAATTAGCAAGTAAATCTCTTCCTAAAAATTTATTTGAAACTGTATGTGCTTTTTTAAATACGATTGGAGGTACCATTATCCTTGGAGTAAATGATCAAAGAGAAATCATAGGAATTGAAAAAGAATATATTGATTCTTTAAAAAAAGATTTTACAAGTAAATGTAATAATGAAGAAATTATGAATCCTACTATTTTTTGTGAATTAAATGAAATTGAAATAGATGGACATACTTTACTTTATGCAAATATTGAAAAATCAAAAAGTGTTCATAAAACCAAAAATAAAGTATTTGTAAGAAATTATGAAGGAGACTTTAATATTACTAATAATATTGATTTAATTGTACAAATTCATAATCAAAAAAATAAAATTTATGAAGAAGATAGAGTTTATCCTACTATTGATATAGAAACTGAAATTAATCATGATTTAATAGAAAGAGCAAGACGTCTTGCAAATTCTAATGTAAATAAAAGACATCCTTGGATGGATATGACAGATTTAGAACTTTTAAAAAGTGCTGGGTTATATAAACAGGATATCATAACTAAAGAAGAAGGAATTACTTTAGCCGGAATTATGTTATTTGGTTATGATAGAACCATATTAAATGTAAATCCTTATTGTAGAACAGATGCTCTATTACGAATTGATGATCTAGATCGGTATGATGATCGGGATTTCGTAGAAACCAATTTATTAGATATGTATGATCGATTACTCGATTTTATTGGTAAATATACGAAAGACCGATTTACTTTAGATTCTAAAAATAGAAGAGTTAGTGCGATTAGTATCATTGCACGTGAGATGGTGTTAAATTCTTTAATGCACCGACACGTAACTGATGGACACACTAGTAGAGTGATTATTTATAAAGACAAAATGATTATGGAGAATCCTAACTCTTTTTGTACCATGGGATACTTAACTATTCATAATTATATTCCAGTTGCTAAGAACCCAACACTTGCTAAATTCTTTAGGGAAATCGGTTATGCTGATGAACTTGGAAGTGGAATGAAAAGAATTACTGAAAATACGATTCTTTATTCTGGAAAACCACCTATTATGGAAGATAAAGAAATGTTTCGAATTACAATTCCTTTAACAAGAGATAGAGCTTATGATGAAATAGAACTTAAAGAGTTAGTGGAAGAGGAAATGAATGGCAATAGAAACAGTGTAAGTTACAGTGAAATTTGCAGTGTAAATTCTGACGAGAAAAAAGTTTTAGAGTTAATTAGTATTAATCCTTTTATTACTGCTGAAGAAATGAGCCAGAAAACAACATTTTCTAAAAGAAAAATTTATAGAATATACGACAAATTAAAAGAAGAAAATTATATTAAACGAGTAGGTACTAGAAACAAAGGCTCATGGATAGTAATGAAAAAAGAATAATTTTACACTGTCATTAGGCAGTGTAAGTGAGAGTGTAAAATTGCAATTTATTTGTAATGTTTGCAGTGTAAATAGTTCAAACTGCCATTCAAACTGCCATCCAAACTGCCACATTGGCAGTTTGAAAAAGCAAATAAAAAAGCTATCATTTTTCTGTAATTCTTGATATAATGGATACAGAATATGAGGGATGTATTATGTTTGGAAAGATTATTTATATTACAGAAAGTGTAGCACATGTTGAGAATACTTTGAAAAATAATGATTCCATGGACTTTATGAATGTGCATGTGATCTTTGAAGCACCAAATCAAAGGATACTAGGAGAAATATCAGAAATTAATCCTGATGTCATTAAAATAAGATTTTTAGGAGAATATATTGATAATAAATATGTAAATGGTGTAATTAGAAAACCTTTACTTTCTAGTAAAATAAGAATTATTAATGATGGAGAATTAAAAGAACTGATTGGAACTTCTAGTTCAACTACATTTGAACTTGGAAAAAGTGCGATTTATAAAGGTTATACGGTGTATGCAAGTATTAACTCATTCTTTTCCAATCACTTCTTTATCTGTGGTAACTCTGGAGCTGGTAAATCTTATGGTACTTCAAGAATTATTCAAAATGTTTTTAATCGAAGTGATTTAATGAATGAGAATGCTAAATTGTTTTTCTTTGATGCTTATGGTGAATATAAAAATGCTTTTAAAGGAATTAATAGTTATAATCCAAACTATCAATATAAATTTATTACGAGTAATGTGACTGAACCAGATGATTTTCCTTTGGAAATCCCTGTAAGTTTATTAAAATTAGATGATATGGCTCTTTTACTTCAAGCAAGTAGTCATAGTCAACTTCCTATTATTGAAAGAACTTTAAGACTTGCTAAAATATTTAGTCAAAATAGTGAAGAAAGTGAACGATATAAAAACCATTTAATCGCGAAAGCTTTAATTGCCATTTTATTTAGTAATCAAACAACAGCTCATAAAAAGAATGAAATATTTACTGTTATTGAAGTTTGTCATACACCAGATTTTAATTTTGACTCCAGAATTGCAGGACTTGGATACACTAGAAGTTTTTCAGAATGTTTTGAAATTGATTCCAATGGAAACTTTGGGGAATCTGTGTTAATTACTGATTATATTTTAAAACATATTGATGAAACATTAGAAGAAATGAAAGAACCAGAAGTATTTTCTTATTCGATGTTAGATTTTTCGAAAGCTCTAGAGTTTACTTTAATTAGTGAAGGATTCCAAAACAACAATAAAGTCTATGATGATGCGATTATGATTAAGGTTCGTCTTGCAAGTATTTTAAATACAAAAGTAGGAACTTATTTTGTCAATAATGGATATGTAACTCCAGAAGATTTTGTTAACAGTGTGATTACAAAAAATGGAAAAAGAGCTCAAATTATTAATGTGAACTTAGAAGATGTGGATGATGTATATGCGAAAGTCATTGTTAAAATTTTCTGTCGGTTATTATTTGAATACAGTAAAGGATTAAAAGAAAGAGCTAGTATGCCAATCCATATGATTCTAGAAGAAGCTCACCGTTATATTCAAGCAGATAATGATACCTTCTTACTCGGTTATAATATCTTTGATCGTATCGCGAAAGAAGGAAGAAAATATGGAGCCATATTAGGTATTATCTCACAAAGGCCAGTAGAAATTAGTGATACGGTCGTGGCTCAAGTCTCTAACTTCTTAATATTTAAAATGACTCACCCAAAAGACTTAAAATATATTGAAGAAATGTTACCAAACATTTCTAGTGATGTAATAGAAAAACAAAAGACTTTACAACCTGGTACTTGTGTAGCATTTGGTGGAGCTTTTAAAATTCCAATGATTGTTCGATTAAATGCACCAGATCCACCTCCATATTCATCAAACTGTGATGTTTCCAAATGTTGGACAAGACCTGCTAAGATACCTGAAACAGGTACTCCAACTATGGAAACAACTGTGGAAGTTAATCCAACATAAATGTATTGATTAAACTGATAAAAATGAGTGTGTAAGTTCCTCTATTGACAACAAAAAATGGTATGATAAAATATTTTCTAGTGGTGATCAAATGAAAAAACAATATTTAATTTATGCAGATGAATCACATAGAAAAGGCAAATATTTTAGTAATTTTTATGGAGGAGCTTTGATTAATTATACTGAACTTCAAAAAGTGAGTGATAAACTTAATGCTAAAAAGAAAGAACTTGGATTATATCAAGAGGTTAAATGGACAAAAGTTACAGAACAATATTTAGATAAGTATTTAGAATTAATGGATTATTTTTTTGAATTTGTTAAATCTAATAAAATTAAGATAAGAATCATGTTTAGACAAAATGCACAAGTTCCACAAAATTTATCTAGAGAACATGAAGAGAAAGAATATTTTCTTTTATATTATCAATTTATTAAACATGCTTTTGGGATAGACTATTGTAATCCTAAAGAACAAGCCCAAGTAACGTTAAAATTATATTTTGATAAATTACCTGATACTAAAAAGAAGAACAAAGAGTTTAAAGGTTATATTTATGCACTGAATGATTTCTTTTGTATCCATAACGTTCATATTTACAATGAAGATATAGCAGAAATAGATTCTAAAAATCACGTAATATTACAATGCATGGATATTATATTAGGCGCGATGAATTTTAAATTAAATAATATGGATAAAGAAAAAGCATCAGGTAGTCGATTACGTGGCAAAAGAACAATTGCAAAAGAAAAATTATATAAAAATATTTTACGAAATATTAAAATTATTTATCCTAATTTTAATATTGGTGTTTCAACTAGTAGTCGTGGAGATTTTACTAATTATTGGAAAGATTCATATAGACACTGGTGTTTTAAATCTAAAAATAGTGTATTTGATTCATCATTAACAAAAAAATCAAAATAAAAAAACTCCATTCTTCCTACATAAACCTTTCACGTACTAAACGTAAAGCTTCGGATAGAACAGAGTTCTTATATGACAATAGTATCATTTTTAATGATTATTGTCAATACTAGTATATGAGAAATTATTATTGTTTATGCCCAGTTTATAACTATTAATCATTCTTCTCCACTGTAAGTGTCAAATGAATGTCCTGTCCTTGCGAGCATCCTTTTTCTATGATAGAATGAAATTACCAAATGGAAGATAGTTACATAAAACCGACTATGGTGATATATGGGAATCAGAACCTTATATGGTGTCGAAGGCTAATCCATTAAGTGAATTAGAATCCTAAAGTATAAGTGAGATGCCCACCTGCGAGTAAGCGGGATTTTATCACACATCGACCGTTTGGTTTTTATATGGAAGTGAAATATATGTATGATCGAATATTAAAATTAATATCAAAAGAAGATTTAGAAAAAATAAAGAGTACTCGTGTATTACTCATTGGTTTAGGCGGAGTAGGGGGTTATGCTTTTGAATGTCTTATTCGTTCAGGGTTTCTTAAAATTACGGTGATTGATAAAGATTCTTTTGATGAAAGTAACTTAAATCGGCAAATTCTTTCTACAAAAAATACGTTAAATCATAAAAAAACGGATGTGGCAAAAGAAAGGGCAAATGATATTAATTCGGAGATTAAGTTAGCTACTCTATCTAAAAATCTCCAAAAAGAAGATATAACTCCAGAATTTATTCAAGATTATGATTATATTATTGATGCTTGTGACTCTGTACCTGTGAAAGTAGAACTCATGCGAGTTTGTGTAAATGCCAAAACAAAACTTATTAGCTCGATGGGAACTGCCAATCGCTTTCATCCTGAAATGCTTCAAATAATGAGACTAAAAGATACTCAAAACGATCCATTAGCAAAGAAAATCAGAACTCTATTAAAAGGAAATGACAAGGCATTAAAAACACCAGTAGTTTGTAGTTTAGAAGTTCCGAAAAAACAAAAAGAACTGGGTACTTTGGTGCCAGTTCCAATGAGTGCAGGTGCGTACCTCGTATCTTACGTTATTCGTGATATTTTGAAGCAAAAATGAACTGTTCTAGACTAGAAGGTTCTTTTTTCTTTTCCACAATATCCATAAGTATATTTAAAATAGGAAGTTTGTATTCTAACATTTTCTTTACAATGGGAATCATTTTCACTCCTTCAACAGTATGAGTACTCAAATATTCTTCCGTATTCCCATTTCTTGTTAGAAGTCTTCCATAAGTAAAATTTCTTGATTCTAACATAATACCTGTTAAAAAGAAGTCTCCTAAAATATCCATAGATGGATTAGGGATTAGAGATTTTAATTCTTCAAAGCTTTGAGATAAATAAGAGATCATGCAGGATTTTGATTCTCGTCCTTCCCAAAGAATTCCTGAACCAATGGCATAGATATTTTTAAGAACACTTGCAAGTTCTGTTTCTTTGATATTTTGATTGACAGAAATACGAATACGAGATGGAAAAAACTCTTTTATTTCTTCTAAAGAAACATTTTTTAAAAATGAAAATGTGATACTTGTCGGACTTCCTAAAATCATATCTTGAGCTAGATTAGGCCCAGCAAAAGAAGCAATATTTTTGACCTCAAAATTCTCATCCAAATAAGTAGAGTAGTAATAAGGACTTTCTGGTAAGAGTCCTTTTGAACCAATATAAATCGTTTTTTCATGAAGATCTATGCCTTTACACTGATCAAACATGTCTTTCATAAAGTCACTTGCAATCAGAAAAAAGATGTGATTACTAAAAGAGATAGCTTCTTCAAAATCAGTTGTTAAAGAAAACTCTTGCCATTCTTTTCTTTCTTTTTCTGAATAATCATGTGTCCATATCAGTAAATCGATTCCTTTTTCTTGTAGACACTTGGCAATAGCTAAAGAGAATATTCCACTTCCAATAATTGTTGCTTTCATTTATATCTAGTCCTTTCTTAAGTTATTTCTATTGTATCAGTTTTAAGAATGTTTGACAACAAAATGAGTTTTAAGTTATACTTAATTTGTGATGAATATGAAAAAGATAGAGACTTTAAATCCAGTGATGCAAAAATATATAGATAGTTTAAAATATGAAAGAAAACTAAGTGATAATACGATTTTATCGTATCAAAATGACTTATTTTCTTTCCAAAAATATAGTAAAAAAGATCCATTAAAAGTAACGAAAGAAGACATTGAAGCATTCATCAAAGCAAGATGTGATGACGCGGTGACAACAAGAGCTCATTTATTTACGGTTCTAAATAATTTTTATTCTTTTTGCTTAGAAGAAGAACTTAGAAATGACAATCCTTGTGAAGGCATTCATATGCCTAAGATTCCTGAAAGAATCCCTGTCTATTTAACGTATGAAGAAGTGGATACTCTTCTAAATATGCCTTTAAAAACCGTTTATGATTACCGAACAAAAGCCATGCTTGAACTACTTTATGCAACAGGAATGCGTATTTCTGAATTACTTTCGTTAAAACCTTCTAATTTAAATCTAGAGGATAATGTGATTCGGGTGGAAGGAAAGGGGAGTAAGGAAAGAGTCATTCCAATCAATGACACCAGTAAATATTATCTTACTCTTTACTTAAATGATTATCGGAAATTATTAATCAAACCTTCTAAAAACTATGATGAACTTTTCTTAAATAATCGTGGAACACCTATTACTAGACAAGGTCTTTTTAAACTTTTAAAAGCCTTATGTAAATCGGTAGGCATTGAAAAAGAAGTAAGTCCTCATATTTTAAGACACTCATTCGCCACTCACTTACTCAACAATGGAGCTGATTTAAGGGTCATTCAAGAACTTTTAGGTCATAGTAGTATTAGTACTACTCAAATTTATACACATGTCTCTAAAGAACATTTAAAAGAGGAATATGATGAAACCAAATTTAGAGAACTTTTATAAAGAAAAAGGAATGAACAAAAGACAGTTCATTCCTTTAAAAAATAGCTTAACTAACAATTTCTATTATTGCTATTTCTTTGTTCTTCGTTTCTTCTAGAATCGTTACGTTTTTCATTTCTAGATTCATTACGTTTTTCGTTTCTAGAATTTTTTTCATTTCTAGAACTTCTTTGATTTTCGTTTCTTTTCATCTTTTTTCCCTCCCACTAGTATTATGGTAAATTTTTAATAAAGAATACTTTCTTTTTCTTGCCAATGTTTGGTATTTTATAGTATGATAAGGATGGTGATGAATGATGGCAGAGAGAAAATATTATATCCTTTATTTAGATGAGTCAGGTATGGTAAAACCTTTAGGCAATGCTTATCCTGATATAACAGATATTGATTTAATCACTTTAGGGACTACTAAAGAGTCTTTTTTACAAAAGTTTTTACCAAATCAAAAGATTGAGGACCTTTTTATCGGGCGTCTTACTCATAATCAAAAGACGAATGTATATGATTTCCATTTTTATGAATGTTTTTTTGCAAGGGAACATTCTAGCCGTACAAATGAAAAAATTCAAGAATCGATGAAAAGATTTGCTTTAGAAAGACAACAAAAAATTAAAAGTCCGAATAAAATTGAGTTAGATTCCAATGCATCAGCATTTCAAGAATATACCAATTTTCTTATCGAGCAAATTACTTCGAACCGTGATACTCTTATGAGATTTACCAATGATATTCATATTACCAATCCTAATTTAAAAAAGATTTTTTTACAATATCGAAAAGATAACTATTCTCTTAGAAGTCTAATATGGAAACATTTAAAACAATATAAGGAATTAAGAATGGTTTCCTTCGTATATTCCTCTTATTTAAATCATGAAAAGCTTGATTGTGAGAAGAACAATCATCAAAGAGAAAATTATGAATATTCGAGTCTTTTATTTGATTTTTACTATGAATTTCCTATTTATTATCATGAAGCAAGTGAAATTTTGGAGAAAGACTTTTTACCACTTTCTTATCAGAAAAGAAATCAAATGGTGCAAAAATTAAAACAAGAGCCATTTGATTCGCAAGAACTCAATGAGCTTTATCAAATAGGTGGTATTCCTTACATTCTAGAACATATGGATACGAATGAGTTATATAGTTCTTCTAAAGAAGATTTATTACGATTAGGCCTTATGAATGAAGAAGATTATTGGCAACATAAAAAATAAGAAAAGACATAAGATTTACTAAGGTGATTCTATGTCTTTTCTTATGCCATTTTTGATTACGTCAATTGCTGGACTTTCGACTGTATTAGGTTCTTTTGTGATTTTTTTTAAATGGAACCGAGAACATATCAATAAATTTATTACTTTTTGTCTTAGTTTTTCTCTTACGATTATGATTGGTATTTCAATTACAGAACTGATTCCTGAAGCAAGTTTTACCATTTTAACAGAATTTAAGCTTGTGAAAGGTATATTCTTATCATTATTCATTTTTGGAGTTGGTATTGTCTCTATTTATTTTATCAATCGGAAAATAGAAGAGAAGGGGAAGGGAAACTTTGATTTATATCGTCTAGGAGTTTTATCAATGCTTGCTTTAATGCTTCATAATTTACCAGAAGGAATTGTCACATTCTTAAGTAGTTATCAGGATATTCAATTAGGTCTTAAAATCAGTGTTGCCATTATGCTTCATAATATTCCCGAAGGTATTAGTATCGCAGTTCCTATTTATTATGCAACTGGTTCTAAAAAAGAAGCAGTAAAAAAGACCTTTTTATCAGGTCTTGCTGAACCATTAGGAGCTTTACTCGCATTCATCTTTTTAAGAAGGTTTATCACTCAAACCATGATTAGTTTTATCTTAATTTTCGTGGCTGGAATTATGATTACACTTGCCATTCATGAATTACTTCCTAAAGCTTTAGATTATCATGAAAATAAATTTATTTTACTTGGGAGTGGAGTAGGGGTCCTATTACTTCTCGTGAATCTCTTTATTTTCTAATGCATTTAAAACTCGTTTGATGACATAAGATTCTTCATTTGGATATTTAGTATAAAAAAATAGGATAGGAATGTGGGCTGATTTGCAAATTTCTTTCACTTTTTGATCACGTTTTTGTCTTTCGCTTTGATTATGGGTTGCATCATTTAATTCAATAAGAAGGAGCAATTCAAAATGGGAATTAAAAATATCAAAATCAATATTATATTTACCTGAGGGATTACTTTATAATCGCCATGTTTTTCAATTGGAATTAATTTGTGATAAAAATCGAAATCATGTTTCTGATAACTCACTGAAGTTTGATGTTTATTAGATTCTGACTCAGTTTCAAAGAGCCAAGGGAAGAGAAACGTTAAAATCTTTCTAATTATATCTTTCATAAAATACCTCATTTCTAAATAGAGTATAGCATAAATCATTATAAAAATCAAAAGACAGTTAACATAACGTACATTATGCAATTTTGGCATTATGATAAAAATAGCTGGATATTATATACAATTATCAAATATCATTTGTATTCCCAAATTTCATTTATTAATCTATTTTATATATTTAAAACTTATCTATTCATTTTATAATAAAAATAGAACCTCTCTAATTTGCATCGAAAAATAAAAAGATGAGTAATTACCCATCTCGTTACAATGTATTTTTCTCCCCTACTTGGTCATTTTAGGAAAATAGGGGAAGTGGAGTACTTTTTTATCTTAATTATTTTCTCCTGTACCAACAATCGATCCACGTGATTCAATCTCTGCAATTTTCTCAAAGATTTCTGCAGCATTGGAATCATCAATTTTAGAATATCCAAGTTCTTTTAAAGCTTGAACACGAATGGTATTTAATTGTTGAGTTCTAGATAATTTTTCTTCTTTTTGTTTTTCAAT
>CANPXO010000046.1 GCA_947586205.1 uncultured Bacilli bacterium | reverse complement strand
GATTCTTCTTCTCTATGTAAATGTTTTTTTGCAAGACTTTCATTTGGAATTTTTAAAAATTCCTCATAAATACGTTTAATATCAAGATTCTGATGAGCAGCATGAATAGACAGAGTTTCATCGTGTTTCATAAGTCCATGAATTCTATCATTCTTAACGTCTTTTTCTTTTTCAAGAACGTATTTTGGTTGTCCCCCTCCACCAATACATCCTCCTTCACAATTCATAATTTCAATAAAGTGATAAGGACTTTTTCCTAAACGAACATCCTCTAAGATTTTCTTAGCTTTAGATAATTCATGAACTATAGCAACACGAATAGAATAGTCTCCCACTTCTAAAGAATACTCTTTTATATTTTGCAGATTATGAATAGGAAGAAGATCCCTTTTCATTTCCTCATGAGTCATCAAATAATAGAAGGTTCTTAAAGCAGATTCAGTGACCCCACCTGTCACTCCAAAAAGAGTTCCACCCCCACTTCCTTCTTGAAACATGGTATCAAAAGTACTCTTGAAAATATTTTTAAAATCAATATGCTCTTTTTTCATCCACTCAGCAAGTTCTGTCACTGTTAAAACAGCATCTGTTCCAGAAACATCATCCTGTTTCGTTTCCATCTTTTTAGCTGTACAAGGTGTAATCGCGACTGTATACATTTGATTTTTGTCTAAGTTTTTTTTCTCACAAAAATAAGTTTTGATCATTTCTCCTTGCATGCCAATGGGACTTTTACAAGTGGAAATATGATCTAAAATATCTGGCATATTGTCTTTCGCATATTTTACCCATGCCGGACAACAAGAAGTGATCATGGGTAAGACTCCATGATTTAAAAGTCTAGATTTTAATTCACTTGCTTCTTCGATAATGGTTAAATCGGCTCCAAAAGTTGTATCAAAAACATAAGCGAATCCTAAAGCTCTTAAGGAACCCACGAGTTCTTCTAAACAGAATGTTCCAGGCTTTAGTCCAAACTCTTCCCCAATCGAAACACGTATGGCAGGAGACGTATAACAAATTAATATCTTTCCTTCTTCCTTGGCTTTTAAAACTTGATTTATTTCTCTCTTTACTTTTAAGGCTCCAGTAGGACAAGTCAAAACACATTGACCACAAGAAAGGCATTTTTCTGTATTACTCCCAAAATCAAGCCCAGTACGTTCCATACAAGTGACTTTACATTGTCCACAGTCAATACATTTAGAATTGTCCCTTTCAATTCCTAAATTGTTATCACTAATTTGAATGGCTTTTAGAAATACTTTATGTTGATCTTCTATATCTGTACATTCTTCTAAAAAAGAAGCATCTGCATAACACATTGGACAATGATTTTCGTCTACTTGTTCTACAATAGAGCCACATATTTTGCAACGATATTTCATATTTATAACACCTTCGTAGTTTAAGTATATCATGTTTAAGCCAAGAAAAAAAGAACCAATTCATGATTCTTTTCTTATGCTCTAGAAGAATATTTTCCATCACTAGTAGAGATAATAATTTTTTCTCCTTGATTAATAAATAATGGAACTTTTACAGTATAACCTGTTTCAATCTTGGCATCTTTCATCGCATTATTGGTTGTATTTCCTTTCACTGCAGGTTCCGTTTCTACAACTTCAAATTCAATTTTTTCAGGAAGTGTCACTCCAAGAAGTTCTCCTTCATAATAATCTAATTGAATTTCTAATCCTTCTTTAATAAATTTCTTCTCATTTTCAATTTTTTCGACTGGCACAGATACTTGATCATATGTCTCTGTATTCATAAATACAAAAGAGGAACCATCTTCATAAAGAAATTGCATAGGCATTCTTTCAATTCTTGCTCTTTCAATTTTAATATTGGTATTATAAGAATTTTCAACGACTGCTCCAGTTCTTAAATTTTTAAGTTTCATACGTACAAATGCGCTACCCTTACCAGGTTTTACATGTTGAAACTCAATGATTTGACAAAGATTCCCATCAATAATAATGGTCATCCCATTTTTAATATCATTAATATTAATGTTCATGTTAACTCACTTTCTATTTTCCAAGTTTGGTTTCTTTAAATAATGTCACTTGATGACAACTAGGACAATATTTATTGATTTCTAATTTGTCAGGCGTATTTTTTTTGTTTTTAATTGTTGGACGAATTTGTTTTCCACATCTAGAACACTTAAGTCCAAGAAATTGTCTATTTTCATTTTTTGCCATTTGGGTAACCTCCTCACATAAAACTATATGTATTTTAGCATAGTTCACTACGAAAAAGCAACAACAAATTAACAGTCCCGAGTATTTCTAAATAGTTTGTTCTTGAAGTTTATTGATTTCTTCTATGGATAGACCTGTGACTTTGGAAATATAAGAAACATCCGATTCTTCTAGCATGGATTTGGCTATTTCTATTTTTTCATCTCTTCGTCCATCTTCTCTTCCATCACCATATCCGATGGCTCTTGCTTTCACTTCAGCATTATAATATTCATAAATACTATCATCATGCATAAATGTTGTTGGTCCCATTGCGATTGTCATTAAGTCCTCATCCTCCCTTGCGATTTGCTTTCTTATTTTCTGTGATGTCTTGATCATCAATCTTAAATGTTTTTAAAAGCAAATCATTTATAATAGTCTCAAGCTTTTCTAAATAGTTTGTTCTTGAAGTTTATTGATTTCTTCAATAGATAAACCTGTAAGTCCAGTAATTTCATGAATATCATATTTTTTATCTAGCATGGATTTTGCTATCTCTATTTTTTCATCTCTTCGTCCTTCAGCAAGTCCATCTTCTCTTCCATCACCATATCCTATGGCCTTGGCTTTCACCTCAGCATTATAATATTCATAAATACTATCATCATGCATAAATGTTGTTGGTCCCATTGCAATTGTCATTAAGTCCTCATCCTCTCTTGCGATTTGCTTTCTTATTTTCTGTGATGTCTCAATCATCAATCTTAAATGTTTTAAAAGCGAATCATTTATAGCATCATAATATCCTACTTTTGGGAGTTTGTCAACTCTTAATATATAAATTTCATTTTCTAATGGTAATTCTTTATATTCTGGTTCCTCTCCCTTATAATTATACTTTTGACACCAGTCATCACTTAAGTTTAATGATGGACTTACATGGTCTGCAATAATGATTAAAATCACTTTTCTTCCATCTACATAGTTTTCTCTTTCTTGTAGTTGATCTCCATCAATTTTAGAAGCATACTTCCCTGCCTTTAGTAATCCTTCCTTATTTAATCTTGTATAAGCTTCTACAATGATAATATAGTTTTCTGTATACACTAGAATATCCGTTCGCATATCTTTTTGGCGTCTTGTTGTTTTCTCTAAATTCTTTTCTGTAGATATTTGAATTTCTCCTAAAGGTTCCTCATAATGAATATGTTCAAAAAATGCTTTTAATAAAGAAGTTATTGCTCTGATCTTTCCATAAATTTTCTTGAATAAGATATCAGATAAAATGTAATGTTTTCTTTGTTTTCTTGTCATATATATACACCTTTTCTAAGGAAGTTAAAAATACCTCCTATATATATATTCAAAAAAAAGTGTCGATTTCCTTTTTTTTCATGAAAATTTCTTTAAAAAATTAAAAATTATACATTTTATTTACGTTTTCAGTTGTTTTTACTACTCCGGTTTACATCCTATATACATATAGAAAATGTGCAAAGAAAAAGTAAAGATTTCTCTCTACGTTTCTACATATATCTATTCTAAAGACAAAGTAAACATATCATTATAAGTTCCTGTACCTGAAAGTTTTACAGAAGGAAGTAAATACACCGAAGGATAAACATCATACCTCCCATTGTATACATTTGTATAACTTACATTGCTATCATTATATATACCAAACAGTGCACTTGCATAATATGCATAATTACAAGGTGATATAGTAAAAGTGTATGATTTAGTATGTGCTAACCAATTACTTTCTACACAATCTGTCATACTATTCCAACTATTTAATTCTTTAGCAAAACAAGCCGTTCTTCCTGCGGAACCACCGCTTGTTGCATAGGCATAGTCCGATGGATACATTAAACCTACTTTACCTTTCCAACTTGTTTCTCTTTCAACTGTATCATTACAATTTATATTACTACTATCACATATTTTACCAGTATTGCTGCTTCTTTCAATTTGATAAAAATTGTTTGCATTTATTTCATTATAACTATAATCATTTCCGTTACTTCCTGTATTCCACGTAATAGTATCTATCATGTTTTTTAAATTATCTGGAATTTTATTTTCAGAAAAGTCACAAACATCAGCTACATTTTCCTCTTTGTTATAACACTTTCCACTTTCACCTGTCCAGTATAGACTATTATTTACTAATCCACTAGTTCCATCGCAAGTAATTCTACTCCAAAAATCATCATAAGTACATATTGAGCCATAATTACTTTCGTAATCTGGATTTAAAAGTTTCATTAAATCACTTTCACTCCATTCATTCACTCCCTTACCATTATTTATATCTTTAGAAGAAGTATCCCAACTATACATTCCAATACTTTCATCTTTTATTAATTTAATTCTCTGACCTTCTGGAGTATTTACTAAACCTATGATTCGCCATATTTGTCCTTCTATATCTACATAATTATGAACATAATCTTCACTACCTTCAGAATAATTGACTCCTGCATATCGATATTCTTCTTGACTAAATGTATCATCATCCACTGTTCCTGTTAATCCACAATGTCCCACTTTATAAAGTCCATTTCCTTCAGATACAAGATCAATAGTTTGTCCTCCTAAATTGACAGTTTTAGGTTCTTCATAGTCTACATTTACTGTTCTTGTAATTTCATTTGTCATTCCTTCACTATCTGTTACTTTTAAACTTACTGTATGACTTCCTGGGTCTACAGAATAACTTTTTGTTAAACTGTTACCACTTTCCCATTCGTTAGTATCTAATTGAAATTGATAAGTACTAACTTCTCTATCTCCAAAAGGAGTAACTTTTCCTTGAACAATGATATTATTTTCACATAATGCTAATTCTAAATCTACTTGTGGTTTCATTTGAGCTTCACTTAAATAACTTGCGATTACCGTGATCTTACTTGCAAAAGTTTTATTCATGGCATCGGTATCTTCCATGGTTAAATCTCCATCTAACCAGATTCTTAAGGCAAACCTTTTTGATTCATTTGGTCCTAAATATCCTGTGGCTAATTTATAGGCATCATAAGATTTTGCTTGTTCATCATTTATTGTTGGAGCTACCTGAATACTACTATCTAAATTTACAATCTCTTTTTCCATTTCTGTTTCTTCTTCATTTACTTCTACTTCATTTAATTGAGCTCGAATATATTCAGGATTTAATCTTATTTCTGCTGCTATTGTTATATCAGTATCATATCTTTCTAAGGCTTCTAAGTTAATTTGATAACTGGCATTCGCATTACATGTATTTGTAATGGTAAACTTATATGGTGTTAATGTCTTTCTTTCTGTATCTTCTATAGGATAAGCTTTATCTAATTGAATGGCATCTTTTTCATTAATTAGATCTACTTCAAAACAACTCGATGCAATAGTATCACTATCAGTTTGAGCAAGTATTAATTGCCAAAATGCATATGTGACTCCTACTGCACTTAAAACTAAAATACAAACTCCTATAATTACTAAACTTGTTTTCTTTCTTTCCATAAAAAATGAACCTACTTTCTATCATAGATTCATTTTATCACATATACCCCCCCCTAGAATAAATCATTGACCCAAAATTCTCTTTTTGTTCAAAATCGCTAAAAAATGGTTAGTAAGTATGCAAATTCCATTCAATTTTGATAGGTCTTTCGGCAGTTTGAGCATCAATTTTTCCAATTTCTATTCTAGTTATAAAAGCATCTAGTACAACTTTATTTAATTCTGAAACATCTTTGTATTTTTCAAACAATTTTAATTTATCGATTTGCTTATCTTTATCAGCTTTTAAAGTTGCGATTTCAGAATTGATATTTAATATTTTTTCATTCATTTTTTCAATTTCTACAGTATTACTATTTTTGATAATCCCAAATTCAGTTGCAGATATAACTCCTGTAGCTTTATCATTATATAATTGTACTAGAACATTATTTTTTTTCTCCAATTCAACTTCTATTTTTTGTTTTTCTTTTTCCAAACGTTCTATATCATTGTCTATATTGGAAAATGTATTTTGTAAATAATATTCTTTACTTACTTTTGATAACTCATAATATTCGTCAATTTTATTTTTTATATTTTCAAGTACATATTTTTTTAATTCTTCTAAATCGATTGAATCAGTATTATCACAGATATGTCCTTCGCATGTTGAATTACCTCTACACTGTAAGTATTCTTTCGTTCCTGATTTCACTTTTGAACTATTCTTATGAAAAGCCTTACCACAACAAGAGCAATAAACCTTTTTTGAAAATAATGGAATCTCACCATTTTTTTGAGGTTGATTTTTTGTATAGCTGTCAAACATAGAACTGACAATTTTAAAAGTTTCTAAATCTAAATTTGCCTCGTGGCAATGTGGCACTCGAATCCAATCCTCTTTTGATTTAGGAACTGGCTTATGATTTTTAAAACTCATTCTCTCTGTTTTTCCTTGTACTAGAGTTCCAATTTGTGTTTCATCTGTCATAATAGTTCGAATCATGCTACCTGTCCATTTTTGTTTATGAGGAATGATTAAAATATCTCCTTCTTTGATTGTATTCGTAGTCATATTATTAGCAATTTTTATTTCTTCTTTCGTGACATAGAATTTATAAGCAATAGATTTTAAAGTCTCATTTTTATCAACCATGTATCTAATGCTTTTAATTCTGTTTTTGCCACGATGAATATGAATTCCTAAAGAAGTTTTATAATCTGCTGGTGTTAAAAAGCCTTTTCTCATTAAAACTTCACTTACTTGTGAAAGAGACTTTCCGTGTTTTAACATTCCAGCCATTAAACGTATAGCCTCTCTAGCATGTGGGTCTGGAATCAGATGATGTTTATCCTTAGGGTCAATAAAATAACCATAAGGTGCAAAACTACCTGTAAACTGTCCATTTCGTTTCATACTATTTAATGTCGCTCGAGTACTTTTAGAAGTATCTTCTACAAACCATTCATTGACAAGACCATTGATTTGTCTTGATTTTTTATTTGCCTCAATGCTTGTATCAGAGTTATCTACTAATCCTAAGAATCTTACATTCCATTCTGGGAAACATTTATGTAAATATTTTTCAACCATTTCCAAACTACGTGTAAATCTTGATTGGCTTTTGCATAAAACAATTTCTGTATTTCCAATTTCAGCAAAGCGAATAGATTTTAACCATTCTGGTCTATTATCATCTACACCACTTATATCTTCTTCACAGAAAATTCCAACAACTGTCCAATTTTCACGTTTAGCACATTCATCTAATAAATAAAGCAATTGATTTTTAATACTCCCAGACACATCCCCATCTTCAAGATCACCATCTTCTTGCGACAATCTAATATAAAGAATGACTCTAAATTTTTCACCAACTTGAACAGCTCTTCGTGCAGTTTTGTCTTTACTTTTCATAAAACACTCTGGATCATCTTGTTTTGTTAAACCTAAAAGATGTCTAACATTAGCTGAAACATATCTTAACTGGCTCTCATCTAATAGTTCCTTGATTCTTTTTAATTGTACTTTATCAATATTTTTCTCATTGGCATTATTATTGATTTTAATTTTTGTATTATTATTTGTATTTTCACTCTCCTTAATTACATCTAATATCATAATTCTTTCTCCATTCTAAAGAATGATATTTGCATATACTTAAGCATAGCATTTTGAATTAGATGCCTTAATAATACAATCATATTATATCGCGCCCTCAGAATTATTACAACAAGTTATAGCAGAGTTTTTATCTACATAACTCGCTGCACTATGCTCTAATTCTACAATAATAAATGCCAATTTTTTATTTATTAAATCACTTATTTCAGCTTCCGTTAATGTTGGATCTATTACTTCAGTTAATTTCCATTTCCAATTTCTAATTTTCTTAATCTTTTCTTTTTTTTCCTTTGATTTCACTTTTAAACCCCCTTTTTCTTAATTTATCTAATAAATCTCACTATTACTTAGTCTTCCTTCAATCACAATTTGATAACCTTTTCTTCTTTTGTTACAAGTAATTAAAGTTATATACTTATCATTTTTCGAACTGATTACTTTTGCTTTTCCTGTTTTTAAAATGTCATGTTTATTTGTAACAGTATATGTATACTTTATTCCATTATAATAAACAATAATTTTATCATTTAAATCCAACTTATCTAAATTTCTAAAAAAGCCAACACTACTGTTTCCTGAGTGAGCGTATAATATCAAATTACCCATTTCATTTGGATAATTACTTTTTAAATCTGCACTGATAGCATAATTGATAGAATTAAAATTTCTTGTAGCATCTACAATCCCTCGTTTTAAAGAAATTTTAGGAATCTCTAAAATGGCTTTATAAGATGTATTACTTTGTACTTTTTCATTTTGAGGTTGTTCACTTTCAACTATTTCTTCTGTTGATTCATCTTTGATTTCTTCTGATGTCATTTCTATATATTCTTCTACATTTTGTTGCTCTATTTTTTCATTTCTATTTTCATTCAATTCATAAATTATAATGATAAAAAAACTGATAATGATGAAACTAATAGCAACTATTTTTCTCCTTTTCATTCTTCCTCCTATATTTTTGATTCATTACTTTTCCATATAATTAATACAGTTCTTTTTTGCTTTATATTTCTGCAAAAGCAAAAAGAAATATCTTCTGGTTTCTCACGATAAATTTTTGCAAAGTCAAAATTATTTAATAATTCATTCAACTCTAAAAAAAATGTGTTCTGATTTATTCTTTCAATATTAAGTATCATACTTTCATAAATTTTTTTAATTTTTTCATGAAAACTTTCTAAAGAATTTATTCCAAACGAATCATATTTTTCTGAATGATTTAAGATTTTTTTCATTCTTTGCATACTTTGATTTTCAAATTTTTCACTTTCTGTCCGAATAAGATTATCAAGATTTGTTTTTTGATTAAAGGAATACTTCTTTCCCATATCTTCGACTGTATAATAATTTTCTGTTAATCTTTTTAACATTGTAGATTCTCTTTCTAAAACTCCATAATTTGCATATTTTGGAAAAAGAGTATTATACATATATGTATCCCTAAAAATAGGGTTTCCAAAAGTAGGAAAAATAATCGTTTTGTATTTCAAATTGATAATTTCATTCACAGTTAATAATTCTTTTCCCATTAAAGAAGTCGTTTGATTACCACCAATTTTAAATGGATCGGTACTACTGCTGATCGAATTTGTTTCTATCGTTTCTTTTCCTAATTTTTTTGCAATGACTTCTGCTGTTTCAACTGTATTCGTTTTTAAATATACCAATGCACAATTGTCTTGAATGATATTTGATATTTCCTTCCCATAGACTTGATCTAGTTGACTAAAAGATTGAATAAAAAAGTAAAATCGCATTCCTCTACTTCTTGCTACTGACACAACGGTCTCGATAGAATCTAGTGGAGGGCAATTGGCAAATTCATCTAGTATCCATTCAACTTTTATAGGTAATGTTCCGTTATTTTCAGGCAGATTCGCAAATTTAGTTAAATCTTTAATTAACATTCCCACTATGATTGTAACTAGCTGAAAATAGGAACGATCTTCATCTGGTACAATGATATATAAGGCAGTTGGTTTTTTACCGAGATTTGTAAATTTAAAATTTTCAGAACTTACACTTATTAAGTTTTCAACATTTAAGTCATCAAATATTGACATCTTTTCTCCAAAAATTGCTGTGATGCTTTTATAAGTATTCTCGGCAGAAGAAATAATGGAAGTTAAATAATCTTTGGATAAACTTCCATATTCTCTTAAATTTAAGTTATTCTGTAGAATCTTTTGATTTTCTTTAGTTAAAGATGAATTTTGAAACTTTTTAATACTAGAAAGATTGATTCTATTTTCATCAATCAGCCCTAATTTATAATCTTCCAAGAAAATTCCACATATCCCAATAAATAGTTGTTTTGAGGCATTAATCCAAAATGGATCTTTTGATTCTTTTTCCGTAAAGATTAAATTCGCTAACGAAATAACCAATCGATTTGTTTCTGCTTGATTTTTGGAACTAGAATTTTGATAACCTTTAATTAAATCTAATAATTCTTCATTCTTTTTGGATTTCAAAAACTTTTTCATTTCCTCTTTCGTATAAGATAAATCATTTTTTTCAAAAAATTGTTTATCATTTATTAATTCATTTAATTTTTTTTCTTTTACTTTTATAATATTCGATAAATACTCATCTAATTTATATTTTTTTATAATTTGATCTGAATATTCTTTTTTTGTTAAAAAGTTATCGATAGATATTTTATTTTTTTTTAGAAAATAAGAGAAAAAGTAAATCATATTTTTCTCATTTTTACAATGATTTTTCCATTCGTCTATAATCGGTTGCATTATATTAATCTTATTGGATTGATTCGGATTTCTGAAATCTATCGTTATAACATCATATCCATTATCTTTAAAAATTTTCCCAGTTGTTTTGAAAAGTTCACCTTTTGGATCTGTTACTACCACACTATGCTTTTCTTTAGCAGTAGCAAATTGAATACACATAGGAATACTTACAGTAACACTTTTCCCAGAACCAGTAGAACCTACTAATAAAAAATGAGGACTTTTGCTATCAAAATAAACTGTTTCAAATTTGCCTTTTGCTTTCTCATACCACACGGGAAAACCCACTTTAGTAATATGAAGCAAATTTTCTTTTTGATAATTTTTTTCTATTTCTTTTTTACTAGCAAATCGACTACTACCATGTTCATTCTTGTTCTTTAGTTTTCTTTTACTGAATCTCGGCTCAAATATTAGTAAAAAAAGAATCATTCCAATCACAACAAGCAATAATAAAAACATTGAATACGACATTGGTTCAAATTTAACACTACTCATTATAACTCCAATATTTCATCGTTTTTATTCAAATTATCTAAATCCTTATGTAATGAGTATTCTTCTATTGATACTTTATATTTTTCTCTATTTGTTAAAGAAATATTACAATAATCGTTATAAATCTTTTTAAAACTTTTGCAATTCCGTTCGTTTGGAACATCATATGGCATATAACTAAAGCTTCTTTTATTTACCTTTGTTATAATTCCTAAGCTTGAATCAAGATAATATTTACCTTCTCTTTTTTCTTCTAAATAACTTTTAAATATTTCATAATACGGTTTTAATAATTCAATGTTTCCATCATTTTTATAAGGAATCTCCCATATATCAGATGTACTAATATTATTTTTTCTGCAATATTCATGGAATTTATTTTCTGCATATCTCCAATTTTCATTAACACTACCACTCAATTGAAAACTACCACCAATTATTCCATGAAATAAATATAACTCCTTATTTTTATCATTTTCCTTGTTTGGCATAAATTCCCATCTTGAATAAGTATGCGGCCATAAATTATTAGATG
>CANPXO010000045.1 GCA_947586205.1 uncultured Bacilli bacterium | reverse complement strand
AAAGCTGTGACTTCTCAGAAAGATGATGGATTTAAAAAAGCCACAAAAGCTGTTGCCATTCGAGCTGTTGCTGGAATTGCAGTGTTCCTATTACCTGGTATCGTACAAATGGTATTAAATATGGTTAATGAGTGGAGTGGTTATAAAAATAATTGGTGTTGTTGTACTGAATGTATTTTAAATTCAAATTGTGATGTAAATTCTTGTAGTAGCGAGAGTTGTCATATAGAAGGGACGAATTAAAAATGAAAAAAATAGTAGTATGGTTTAGTTTCTTATTCTTCATATTTATTCCAAGCGTGCTGGCTGGTAGTTATTATGAGACAGAAGATGGAAATTATATGTTATGTGATGATTTGGGGCCTGGATCCAGTGGAAATTGTTTTTCTATCAACCGTGATGCTCCAGGATTTGGAATAGACACAGGAAGAAAAGTGATCATGTATAATAATTTAGAATACTATTATAATGATTATTTACAAGAAGAGTATAATAATTCATTAAATGGTGTAAGTAATATGTATTATTATATGGAAGATGATAAGTATGTATTATGTAAAACAAAAGACAATTGCAAAAATTATTCTTATGAGCAATTAGAAAAACAAGGAGCTATCATATACAATAACGATAGAATTTTATTATATGGTGAAGAAGGCCCTGGAGATGAAGAAGTATACTATTATAATCCAAGTCAAAATGTCACAGTGATTCCAAGTGGTCCAGACGGAAGTGGTCAAAATATACCATCAAAAACAGAACCACAGCCAACTACAGATACATGTACAAGATTAAAAGCTCCATTACAATTTATTGGTCAAATCGTAAGAATTGTTAAAATACTAATTCCAATTGTGATTATAGTATTAGGAATCATTGATTTCTTTAAAGCTATTTTAGTTTCTAAAGATGATGAAATTAAAAAATCAGCGCGTTCTTTGGCGATGAGAGTAGTCGCTGGAGTTGTGATTTTCTTTATTCCAACAATTATCAGTGTAGTATTCTCTTTAATCAGTGATTTTGGTAATATAAAAGGTGACTTCAATGCGTGTCAAAAATGTATTTTCCGAGTAGAGAAATGTGAGTAGGTGAATAAATGAAAAATGGTAAAAAAAGTTTAATATTTTTAATCTGTTTATTTCTGTTTCCTTGTATGGTAAATGCAGTAGAAACTTCAGGAACATCATGTCCAACAGAATCAATTGATACTACAAAATATCAATATAATGGACGTGTTACGGGAGGTAACGCATCTACATATGTGGAAAATAATTATCCTACTCCTAATTATGTATCTACTTGCTGTACTATAAATAATGTATATACATGTGATGTTTATAAATTAAAAGAAACAAATAATGGTGAAACAAATGATAATTCAAATAGTGAGACCAATGGTGAGACAAATACATCTGGTTCTATTGATTATTGTACAGGTTTAAAATCAACATTTATAATTATTGGACATGTTGTCAATATTGCTAAAATTTTTATTCCTATTATTATTATTGGTTTAGGAATTATGGATTTCTTTAAAGCAATTATTGTTTCTAAAGATGATGAAATTAAAAAATCATCAAAATCTTTAATTATGAGAACGATTGCTGGAGTGGTTGTGTTCTTTATTCCAGTATTCATTGAACTTGTCTTTAGTTGGGTGAGTGGCTGGTCGGAAAATTATGAACAACAATATCAAGAATGCTTTAAATGTATTTGGAATGTAAACAGCTGTAAGCAAAACTAGTATTTGCTAGTTTTTTTTGATATAATGTTTGAGGAAATGTAGGTGAAAAAATGAGAAGAAATATTTTGCTTTTTATTTTATTTTTTTTCGTTGCGCCTACAATAGCCTATGCTGATTTAGAAGATTATAATGTAGGAGAAATCGTCACAGAAAATATTGTGAATTCTTCCAATTATTTTCAAAGTTATGAAATTCAAGAAAATGATCATATATATCAAAGAATATATGGGAAATCTTTTCCTACAAATGGTGAAGTTTCCTTAAGTCAGTTGCGTTATTTAAAAATGATTTATTATAACTATGATGGGGATATTGTTGTTGGTGAAATGATTGTTCATAAAGATTTAGCAAGTGATGTTTTAGATATTTTTACGGAAATTTTTGATGCTCAAATAGAGATTGCTTCTATGCGTTTAGTTGATGATTTTTATCCTGCAAGTGGAGATGGAGAAGAAGCAGATAATGCTTCTATGGTAGCAAATAATACAAGTGCGTTTAATTATCGAGTGATGACAAATAGCACTCCATTATCGAATCATGCCAAAGGAATGGCGATTGATATTAATCCGAAAGAAAATCCATATGTAAAACAAAATTCTATTTCTTCTATTCAAGTAGAACCTGTGACAGAAGATTCTTATTCTAATATAGATCTAAGAGAGCAAAATACTGATCCACATGTGATAAAGAAAGATAGTGAAATTTATCAAATATTTCAAAAATATGGATTTACTTGGGGTGGAGATTGGAATAATCCAAAGGATTATCAGCATTTTGAAAAAGAAGTGAATGATACTGTTTCATCTGCAACACAAAAAAGTGATAAAAAAATATTGTTAGTCGCCGCGCATGGAAATGGTAAAGATTGTAATCATGCTTCTGCCACATATGATGGGGTCACTTATTATGAAAATAAAGAAGCTCGAGAAATGATTGATGCGATTGCCCAAGAATTAGATCGATTAGATGTAAGTTATGAAATCGCGAATGAAATTGTTGGAGATGCTTACTGGTCTAGTGATGTAAATCAAAGAAATATGGCAAGAACATGTCCTAATCCCGAAGCAGATAGTTCTTGCTGTGGATATTTAACATCTACAATAGGAACTTATTCATCTAAATTATATGAACATGTAGATTCTGTTGGAATAGATAAATATGCTTTAGTTTTTGAACTTCATTTTAATGCTTCGGGAAATCCAAATCAGCCTGGAAGTCATACAACGACAATTTTAAAAGAAAATAATTTTACAAAAGAACAGGAAGAGAATAGTTTAAAATTAAGTCAAGTCGTTGTAGATACGATACAAGCAGGAACAGTCGCATTTCATACAGATAAATCTTATACAGGAATGAATTTGGGCACTATGAGCCATTTTTATGTTCAACGTAGTATTCCTGTTTATTATATGGAAACAGTATTTATGGATAATTCGATTCAATTTAGAGCTTATTTAAATCATAAACAAGAATTAGCAAAAAATCTTGCTAAAGCCTTAAGTGAAATTGCTCCTGAAAGTAAGGGAGGTAATTCCTCTTCTTCAAGAGTAACTGGAGGAAGAACGGTAGATCCTTATCCAAACATTTTTGGAAGAGTGAACTTAGATAGTTCAGATGAATATGGATGTAATACATTATTTTTTGATGATTCAGGAGAAGAGACTCAATTAAAAGAATTTTTGGATGATTTATTTTCTTTCATACGCATTTGTACCCCTGTTGTTGTAATTATTTTATCTACGATAGAGTATGTTCAAGCTTTAATCAATAAAGATGATAATCGAATGAAAAAGGCAAATCAAAAAACCATAAAAAGACTTGCTATAGGAATTGTAATCTTTTTGCTACCATCTTTTTTAAACCTTCTTTTCCATTTGTTTGGATTATATGATATGAGTACTTGTGGAATAGGGGGAATATAAGATGAAAAAAATGTTGTTTTTGTTCTTCTTCTTATTCTTTCCAATTGTAGTTCATGCAGCTTTTGCAAATGATTTTGAAACAATAGAAGGAGAAAAAATATGGCTTGGCTGGACTTATTATGAATCTGGTGAGTTAGGTTCTAATACGACTGGTTATGGAGCAATTCATCAAAATGATTCAGTAGCTTTTGGAAGATATCAATTTCATTATAAATATGATTTAAAAGAATTATTAAGTGAATTAAAGAAAGAAAATGAAAATCTTTATGGGATTTTTTCCCCTTTTTTAAATGCCAATAATTTTGAAGATTATTTTGTGAATCATAAATCAGAATTTGTAAGTGCATGGGAAACAGCTAGAGGATATGGTGATGAAAAATTTAAAGAGATTCAAGATGAACTTGCTTATAACCTTTATTATGTTCCTACTAAAAATGCTTTGCAAAAAATGGGAATTAATTTAGACGATTTTGGACCTGTTATTCGGGGCACTGTTTGGTCTATTTCTGTACGAACTGGTGTATTAGATACGAATGCAACAACATCAAAAACTTATAAAGCTTTGGTTTCTACTTATCAAAATGGAATTTCCAACGAAGAATATTTAGAAAACATGATGAGTGTTATGAATCAAAATTCTTATGATGATGGAAGATGGCGTAATGGACAAAAAAATGCTGCCATTAGTGCAATGAGTATTGAAGATCGAGATAGTTATCCTGTAAATGGAACGGGTGGCTCCTTAACTACAAATAATGTTGATCCTTATCCTAATGTTTTTTCTAAAATTAATGATCAATATGGAAGCGATACAAGCTGTGATACTTTATTTGTGAATCAAGATGGAGAAGAAACGGAGCTGAAACAATTTTTGAATGATGTATTCTTACTCATTAAGATTGCTGCTTTAGTATTTGTTGTTGTCTTTTCTATTTTAGATTATCAAAAAGCTTTGATATCTTCAGATGATACATCCTTTAAAAAAGCCAATCAAAAAATTTTAAAAAGAATAGCGATTGGAATATTCCTTTTTATCCTTCCTGATTTATTAGAATTATTATTTAAAATTTTTGGATTATACGATATTTCTCATTGTGGTATCGGTTAGATTATTGTATAATATTATTATGAGATTGTCATTTTTTCTAGTAATGTGATATAAGAAATGGTATAATGAATAAGAGTGTGGAATATGAAAAAGTTTAGTATTTTTTTAACAATCTTTTTTCTCGGTATGAGTTTATCAGTTCAAGCAAAGACTTGTACTGTAAACTTTTTTACATATTTTGGAATAGATTACGTAGATGTTCCTTATTGTGATGGAAATAATCTTTCTAGTTGTACTGCAGTGAATGAGAATGATCCAAGTCCAAAAAATCTTTGTTCTAGTGGTTGCTATGCTTTAACAGTGGCATCCATATTGAAAAGCTATGGAGAAAATGTAAATCCAAAAGATGTGGCGAGTTTTTTATGTGAACATCATTACAATCAAGCAAATTCCGTCACATATTCTAGTATCTCCCAAGCGGAAGATTTTAAAGCACGCTTTTCCATGGATATAGAGAGACTTTCAGGACATGATTTGTCTGAAGTTGATCAAGCTTTAAGTGAGGGGTATATGGTTCTAGCATCCATCAATGCTAATAGTGCATGGAGTGGAAATGGAGGACATTATGTGGCTATTGCTGCCAAAAGAAATGAAGAATATTTTATATTAAATACTGCTACACAAGAAAAAAGCGAATATAAATATCCCAAATGGTTTTCTAAAGATACTGTTCAAAAAGAAATGATCAAAGAAGGAAACGTTGAAAAATTTGGACAAGCATGGTGGAAAGTAAAACCAAAAGATTGTGATACAGTCAATGTTAATTATCTAGAAGAAACACTTACAGAAAAAAATCCATCTGCTGGATCTAGTTCTGGGTCTAGCTCTTCTGGAACAAGTGGTGGAAGCATGACAGATACACATTCAGATTTCTTTCCAAATATAGAGGGAACTAAATGTACAAATGGAAATGAATCTACTATATTTGTTGATTGCAATGGAGAGTATACTCTTTTAAAAGAATTTTTGGATGATATTTTTCTTCTTATTAAGATTGCTGCTCCCGTTTTAGTCATTGTGCTATCTACCATAGATTATGTGAAGGCAATCGCAAGTGCGAATGCGGATGCTTTAAAGAAAACAAACAAAAAAACAGTCATGCGTTTAATAATCGGTTTATTCATATTTTTGCTTCCATATATATTAGAATTGTTATTTCAATTATTTGGATTATATGATATAAATACATCAGGAATAGGAAGGTGATAAAATGGTCATGAATATGCTTTGGGATTTCGTAAATACAGGAGTCCATTCAGTTCTTTTATGGATTGATTCAGTTATTTATTGGTTTGCTTCAGAATGTTATCAATTGTTTGTTAAATTAGCAGGAGCTCGAATTTTTGAAGATAATTTCTTTGCAAATTTTGCCAATCGAATTTATGTGGTATTAGGTGTCTTTATGCTATTTTATCTAGCTTATGCTTTACTAAATGCTCTAGTGGATCCAGACAAATTAACGAAAGGGGATAAAGGAGCTGGGAAAATAGCTACCAATTTGATTGTATCTTTAGTTATTCTAGGATTTTTACCGACAATCTTTAGTTATGCATATCGTTTGCAGAATTACGTTTTAGCATCGAACGTGATAGGATCTTTGGTTCTTGGAACCCCTGTTCAGGAAACAACTGGTCAAAATAATAATGATAGTATGATAGGTTATGGAGATGTGATATCGTTTACCGTTTTAAATACCTTTTTAAATCCTGATAATATTAATTTTAATATTACAAACAATTATACTTGGTATGATTTTAAAGCATCTGTATTAGATGATGGGGATTATAGTGCAATGCCAAATATGGGCAAAGCTGTTTCTACTGGGGTAAGTGCTTTAAACGGAGAAAATTCAGGTTCAACGATTCGTATTGATTACAAAGTAGGTATTTCCACAGCAGCCGGAATTTTTCTTATTTATATCATGATATCTTTTACTTTGGATTTAGGCATGCGTGTTGCAAAGTTTGCTTTTTATCAATTAATTGCACCAATCCCGGTCATCATGCGTATTTTGCCAAGTAAAAAAGGTGTTTTTGATAAATGGTTAAAACAAACATTATCTGTTTATTTTGAGGTGTTTCTTCGGGTTGCAGCAATGTATATGGCTATCTATTTTATTAATGCCATTGTGAATTCTAATACTTTATCACAATTTTGGAATGGTGGGATTCAAGGAAAACTTGCTTTAGTCATCATTATTATGGGTATCTTTGCATTTGCAAAACAAATTCCGAAAATTATTGGTGACATGTTAGGATTAGAAAAGGGATCTCTCAGCCTTGGAATTATGGATAAGTTAAAAACTGGTGGTTTACTTGGAATAGGTGCAGTACTTGGAGCAGGTGCTACTTCTATGGTAAGAAATGCTACACAGGGTGTTTTTAATACATTTGGCAATTTACGAAAAATACCTGCTGCCTTTCGAAATAATGGAGCAAAAGGTGGTTTTAAGCAGGTAGGGCAAACGGCATTATCTTTTGGATCTGGTCTTGGATCCACTTTTGCTGGAACTACATCTGGTATGTTTAACGCGTATAAATCAGCCAAAGATGCTAAAAACTTTAGAGATGTGAAGAATGCTGCTTCTGCTGGAGCAAAAGCAAGTTATGAAAATCGTAAAAAACGGGAAAATTATATCGCGATTAATAATGGTCTTCGTGGTTCAGCTGTTGCCAAAGCACAAGGAATTTTAAGTGGTGCTAAAGAATGGGCAACAGGAACTGGTTTTTCAGATTTTCTTAGCCAAATTGATTTTAAAGATCGTTTCCTTAAAGAATTTGATGAATATAAAAACTTGTATAATAATGCTGAATATCAAGCAATGAATGATCAATTAAATAAATATCAAGCTATACTTGCAGCAAATCCTAATGCAATGGATAATGGAGAAAGCGTAAAGAATTTAGCAAATAATTTAAGAAATGCTATGCGTGAAAAACGAGCAACTGCGATTAATAAAAACTCTGAAGCCGCGGCTTATGTAGCCTATAACTTAGCAAAATTTGCTCAAGATAATTATTCAGAATTTAAAAAATCTGGGATTGATTTTAACAATGTTCAAATTGATGATTTTGTTTTAAAAGGAAACAAAGTTTATCATAAAAATGGGAATGAATATAGTGCTGGAGATATATTAAAAATGTTTGAGAATATTGATGTGAATAATCCAAATGAATTTGAGGGAGACTATACACCTAACGGTGCAATTAAGTTAAAACTTAGAGATGGTACAACAGTGCAAGTGAGTGATGAATCAGCGGGTATGAATAAGAAGATGAGAGATGTAAAACATAGCCTTACTGCTGAAAAACAAAGTGCAGCTTATAAAGAAGCTCAAAAGAGAAAAGAAATAGAACAAAGTTCAAAGAAATAGAAAGAGGGTTAAAGAATGGAAGAGAATGGGCAAATTTATTTGATACCAGCGAATACAAAGAAATCTAAATTGATTTTAGGTTTCTTTACACCGATTGATTTAGCCATTTTTGGAGTAGGTGTTTTAATTACTACAACTATGTTATTTATATTTCAAGGCATGTCATTTCAAATGGCACTTCTCGTTTTAATGCCTGCTTTAATTTCAGGATTTTTAGTTATCCCTGTACCAAATTACCATAATGTGTTACAATTAATAACGAATATAATTACATTCCTAATGAATAGAAAGAGGTATTATTGGAAAGGCTGGTGTATTAAAGATGGCGAAAAATAAGGAAGAGTTATCAAGTAAATGGAGTGAAGATTGGGTACCACTTAAAAATATTATGAATGGTATGATTGAACTCGAAAATGGAGAATATGTAACAGGAATTAAAATAGCTCCAAGAAATATTTTTATTCTGGATGCTGCAACAAGAAATAATGTGATTTATCAATTACAAAATTTCTATAATTCCATTAATTTTGAATTTTGGTTAGTTGTTGCAGATCGACCTGTTGATATTAATGTGTATTTATCGCAGTTACAAATTCTTTATAATGAGGCAAAAAATGCGGTAGCGCGTAAACTGATTGCGCAAGATATTAATAAAGCCAATATGTTTATGAGTGCAGAATATAATGTGGTTGATACAGAATATTATATCTTATTTAAAGAGAAAAAGATGGATGTGATTCAAAAGAGATTACATACCATGATTAGTAATCTAGCAAACTGTGGACTTAATAGTCAGCAGACAAGTAATAATGATTTAAGAATTATATTAGATAATTTCTTTAATGGTGGCGCGGCCACGACTTTTAGTGGGATGGTGAGTCCAAGATGAATATTAAATCACAAATAGCTCCAAAGGGAGTTGAATTTAAAGCAACAGAATTTATGATGAGTGGAAAGTATTGTACGATTTTAACTATTGTAAGTTATCCTAAATTTATTCAACAAGGATATTTAGCGAATTTAACCAATTTATCTGGTATTAAAGTGGTTGCTAAACATATTCCAATTGAACTTTCTACTTTACAACGAATGATTAATAAAGAAATTGCGGATTTAAAATTACGATATCAAACTGAAAGAGATAAAACCATTCAAGAGCGAATTCGTCAAGATTATGAATCCTTAGAACAATTTATTTCGATGTTAGTTGCAACTCAAGCAAGAATTTTTGATTTCCAATTACATATCATTATTTCTGCGGATACCAAAGATGAAATGGAAGGAAGAAAGATGCAAGTTCGAAATTATTTGGATGCTCTAGGTATGAGAGGAATTCCAATGATGTTTGAACAAGAAAAAGTGTTAAAATCAATGATTCCAATTTTCCCAAAACAAGATATTGAAGATCGTGTTGGAGCACCAATTCCATCTGTTACGATTGCGGCGATGTATCCATTTATCTTTGATAGTATTAAAGATCCAGGGAATAGTACTCTTTTAGGTGTTGATTTCTCGGGTGGAGTCATTCTATTTAACCAATTCTTATATCAAATTAAGAAAGAAAATAATCGAAATAATGCCAATATGATTATTCTTGGTACTTCTGGTTCTGGTAAATCTACTGTTGCCAAACTTCTTCTTCGAAGCCATATTCGAAATGAATATAAACTTGTTTGTATTGACCCAGAAGGTGAACTAGAAGAAATGGCACGTTCCATGGGTGGAGATTTCTTAGACCTTGGTAAAGGTGGAGAATTTGGAATGGTAAACCCTTTAGAAATTGTCATTGATGCCGATGAAGAAGAAATTAATCAAGGACTTGGATATACTGTGTTAACAAGAACGATTCAACAATTAAAAGCATTTATGAAATATTATAATCCTGAAATTGAAGAAGATGTTTTAACCATGTTTAGTGAGGTGGTTCAAGATACCTATAAACGTTATAAAATTGATTTTGATACGGATTATACCAAATTCACAAGTGCTGATTATCCAACATTCGATGATGTATATGCAACGATTAAAGGGCGACTTCTTTCTATGACTGAAAAAACACATGAAAGAGATGTTATGGAACGATTAGAACTTAAAATTCGTCCACTCGTGAAAGAATTACGTTATTACTTTACAGGTCATACAACTTTAGATATTCAAAGTGATTTTATAGTCTTTAATATTAAAGAACTTATGAATGCTGATGAAAATGTAAGAAATGCTTTATTCTTTAATGTTTTGAAATATGCTTGGGGTTTATGTTTAGACCCATCTGTAAATACGGTAATGTGTGTCGATGAAGCCCATGTGTTATTATCAACTAGAAATGAGCTTGGTGCTGAGTTCTTAGCGCAGATTCAACGTCGTAGTAGAAAATATAACACTGGAACAATCATTATTACTCAACAACCAACCGATTTTGCAGCACCTAATGTAATTGTTCATGGAAAAGCTATTTTTGATAATGCAGCGTATTATTTAGTCATGAATTTAAAGAAACAAGCAGTCGATGATTTAGGACAACTTATTGATTTAAATGAAAGTGAAAAAGACAGTATTAAATATTATAATCAAGGAGAAGCTTTATTTGTCTGTGGTAATCGAAGAATGAGAATTAATGTAATTGCTACTCAAGAAGAATTAGATTCCTTTGGCTCAGGTGGAGGATTATAAAAAAGAAAGAGATTTCAAAAATACGAAATCTCTTTTTACATAAGAATAAAGGAATGAGAGGGTATATCATTATGGGGTTTCAGAAACAGGACTTAATTTTCTTACAGTTAAGAAAGCATTAGATACACTAATGGCATCTGTTCCACTAGATTCAGCAGCAAGATCTACGGTTTGACCAGCAGTTAAAGGTAAAATGGTAGTTCCTGTAAAAGTTCCCCCTGTGGTAGTCGTTAAATCTTTTGAGGTATTTGTTGCTGCAATTTCTGTCGTACCATCAGTTCTAGCATAAACCTCGATTGTTGCATCGGTAGTTACAGGCGCAACATCTAGACGGTATGTGACTTCATAGTTTCCATCTTCAGGTACCGTAAGAGCATTTGCAGCACCTGTTACTCCAACATTTGTCATATCATTAGCAAGTGCCACTTGAACTGGAGTAGCTGCTGTGGTGGTTGCAACAGTTTGAGTTGCATTTTGATAAAGACCTCCGTAAGCAGCAAGTCCTCCACCAGCAGGTCCCGTTGGTCCCGTCGCGCCTTGTGGAATTGTAAATGCAACTTCATATGTTCCATCGGTTCCTGTAATGTCTACTTCAGGAGGACTATCTGGTCCCGTTGCCGTGACCGCCCCAGCTGTAATGACTGGTGCAGGCCCTGCAGGTCCTGTAGTACCTTGTGGAATTGTGAATGCAACTTCATAAGTCCCATCATTTCCTGTAATAGCAACTTCAGCAGGATTATCTGGTGTTGTGGTCGTCACAGCTCCAGCTGTAATAACTGGTGCTGGTCCTGTTGGTCCTGTTGTACCACATTTGGTCGCCCACAACTGTATCTATTTAAAAAAATTATTAATTTTCGCCTAAAATAAAGG
>CANPXO010000044.1 GCA_947586205.1 uncultured Bacilli bacterium | reverse complement strand
GAAGACTTTGCTTTTTTAAAGGGAACATTCACTGTACGAGTAAGTGAAAAGGGAGAAATTTTACTTTCCATTGAAACAAAAGAACAACTAAAAATCAAAGAAAATTTTGTAAAAAAACTTCCAATCAAAGGAATTTTACTTAATCATAAATGTGTTTATGGTGAGTCTTATTTTTTAGAAGAACAAGAAGACATTAAATACTTAGTGCATGCGGATGCTTTTTTTCAAGTAAATCCTTATATTGCTCGGAAAATGAAAGAAGAAGTATTAAAAGAAGTACATAAAGAGGATATTGTTTTTGACCTTTACTGTGGATGTGGATTTTTTACATTTCCAATTGCTAAAGTAGCAAGAAAAGTCTATGGAGTAGAAGTAAGTCCAGCTTCTATTTTAAATGCCGAGAAAATGAAGAATGAAAATCACGGAGAAAATATTTATTTTCATGTGGGAAAAGTGGAGAAAGTATTACCGAATATCCATGAAAATTGTTCTTTGGTTCTTGTTGATCCACCTCGAAGTGGACTTGATAAAACAGTCATAGAGTTTTTACTTCAAAAAAAGATTCCAAGAATCATTTATATTTCTTGCAATCCAAAGACTCTAGCTCGTGACTTACAAAAACTTACGATTCAATACCAAATCCGTTCTTTTCAGTGTTTTGATATGTTTCCATTTACCAAACACGTCGAATGTCTGTGTGTTTTAAATCGTCAGTAAAATTTGGCCTATGAATCTCTTAAAATAGTATTTTATTTTTAGTCATTTCATGATAAAATGAAATTGAAATAGGGTTGATAGTATGTTTGGAAAAATTTTAGATATTAATGAAAACTATGTTACAGTGGAAAACTTAACAAAAAGTTTACCTATGCAATTGAAAGGAGTTCATGTTTCTTTTGAAGAAAATGGAAGTGTAACCATTGGTAAAATTACTGAAGTCAAAAAAGATTTTTTTCAAATATTACTCATTGGTGAGATTATAAATGGCGAATTTATTCCTGGGATAGATAAAGCTCCAGCTCTTAGTAAACCAGCTCGTATTGTAAATGCAAATGAACTTGTATTATTTATTGGAAATCAAAATTTTCAACAAAAAGGAACTCTTTTAATTGGGAGTTCAATCACTTATGATAACTTTAAAATAACAGCAAAACTGAATGATTTTTTTTCCAATCACTTTGCGATTATTGGAAATTCTGGTTATGGAAAGAGTTGTGGAGTGGCAAGAATCTTACAAAATTTATTTTATTACAGTCCAGTACCCCCTAAAAATATGCACATTGTCATGTTTGATGTTTATGGGGAGTATGAGAATGCTTTTTCTAAAATTGAAAGTATGAATGGAATGCACATTAAAAGCTTTAAAAACGAAAGAGAAGAAATTGCAAATGTCATTGCTCTTCCTCCTTATTTTTTAGACGCAGATGACCTTGCCATTCTACTGAATGTGGATGATCCATTTCTAATTCCAATCTTAGAGAAAGCTTTACAATATGTAAGTATTTTTAAAAGTGAAGACCCAGCTGCTTTAGAATATCAAAATAACATTATCGCGACTGCTTTATTAGAAGTCTTATCAAGTGGAAAAGAAGCAGGCCAAATTCGTGATCAAGTGTTATCCATCTTAAGTAAATATAATACAGAAACTTTAAATGAGAATAGTGAGATTCGCGAACCAGGATATACAAGAACATTAAGACAATGTTTAAATATCGATCAACAAGGAAAAATTAATGCCATTTCGCAAGTAATTGATTTTCTAAATCAATTTAAGAAAACAAATTTATCAGAGTATACTTTAGTTCCTAATTTAGTTTATACTTTGGAAGACCTTTATAATGCCTTAGATTTTGCATTGTTAAGTGAAGGGATTTATAACAATGTATCCATGTATGAACGAGCGACATCTCTAAAAACTCATTTACATCAAATTATTAATGGACCGAATAAAAAGTTTTTTGAATATCCGACTGTTATCAGTAAAAAAGATTATGTAGAATCTTTATTTCGAACTGTTAATAATGAAAATGTTCAAATCGTGAACATTAATTTAAACACTTTAGAAGATCGTTTTGCTAAAATTTTAACGAAATTATATTCTAAATTATTCTTTGATTATGCAACATCTCTACCAGTAAAAGGGTCTTTTCCCATTAATATTGTGTTAGAAGAAGCACACCGATATGTAAATAAAGATAAAGATATTGATGTCATTGGTTATAATATTTTTGATCGGATTACCAAAGAAGGAAGAAAGTATGGAGTCTTAATGGGTTTTATTACTCAACGACCTAGTGAGTTATCAGAAACAGCATTATCTCAATGTTCTAACTTTTTAGTATTTCGTATTTTCCATCCTGATGATTATCGAATTATTGATGCCATTACTTCTAGTATCACAAGAGATGATTTAGAAAAATTAAAAACACTAAGAAAAGGAATGGCTCTTGCTTTTGGAAGTGCATTTCATATTCCATTAATTGCTAAGTTAGAGATGCCAGATCCACCACCAATGAGTAGTAATGTAGATGTCGAAAATTTGTGGTATTCATAAAAAGACCAAGAAGGATAAGTTTCTTGATTTTTCTTCTAGTAAGTATAAATTTCATAAGGACTTTCGCTTGTCCCATTTCCTTTTTTATAAACCACATCATTTGGTATGGAAAGAACAGGTCTAAGACTTTTTTTTGCACTTGCATAATCTAGATTAATCTTACCTGTAGTGTCGGCAAAATAAACATGATAAGTATCTTCATCCGTTCCATTTAATAACCAATAACGGTTTTTAGTATTCGATAAGTAATTATAGTTGGAACAATTTCTAGAAGTTGTAGTATTACATAAACTGTCTAAGGAAGCATTCATAAAATCATACACTGGCAAAAGAGTAACAATAGCTGGTGTCGTTTCAAAACATTCAACATCTCCAGTCGTATCTGTTTCTTCTTCATTTCGTTGAGAAATACAAGCATCCATTTCTAATAAATATGCATAATAATTTTTAAAATCATTTTGATAAATCTCTTGTAAACTGTCTGCTATTCGACTATTCAAAAAACTATTACGACCACGATTACTTTGAGCTGTCTCGTTATAACGGTCATCAAAAGCATAAGTGATTTTATTGTTTACTGTATCAGCTAGAACAAGAGTAAAGGCACTGTCATTAAATTTTACAATTCGCCATAGGTAACCAGCAAAGGTAATATAATTATTTACAAACTCACCACGGTATGTATAATAATCATTGAGTGAGTATAATCCGTCTTCACTTGTAACAATTGAGTTTGTATTTAAAATATTTTCTTTTAAAGTGGTAGTTTGATAATGGTCACAAGTAAGAGTAGGGGTGATACGATAACTTCCTTCATTGAATGTAACCATCACTTCACCAGAACAATTTGTATCTTTACTTAATTTTGTTATGTCTTTTAAAATTTTTTCTTCTACTAAAGTATTTGTTGCAATTGTAATAGTAGGACTTGTTTCACTAGGATAAAGTTCTTTATGTTGGGATAAATATTTAGAAGTACCATCTACCATTTTCGATTCTATTTCAGCATAGGAATACCTTTTTAAAACATTCATAAGAACAATAATGATAATGACAACCACAAGAAGAAGGAAAATACCTATCATTCCAAAAAGCAAAGGCTTTTTATATTTTTCTATTTTTTCTTTCATTTTCATCACCTTATATCTACTTAAAATTATAACGAAGAAAGTGAAAAAAAGCAATCACAATTGCAATTCATAAAATCTTTATGGTATTATTTTTATAGGGAGAGATATTTAAAGAAACAAAGAAATTTACAAGAACAAGAAGAACAAATTGAAATACGAAAAAAAGAACTTCAAAATAATTTGGATAAGACAAATGAAAATATTAGACTTTCTTTAATAAGACAGAAAATAAAAGAAATAGTGTAAATAAAAACCAGAGCTTCAAAACTCTGGTCTTAATTTTATCTGTTGTAGAATTCAACGATAAGAGATTCATTAATTTCTGGATTTAATTCAGAACGGTCTGGACGTCTTACATATTTACCAGTCATTTTCTTTTTATCAAATTCTACAAATGCTTTTGTACTTGTAGAAGCTTCTAAACTAGAAAGAATGGCTGGATGAGATAATGAAGTTTCCTTAACAGAAATTTCATCTCCCACTTTACAAGTGTAAGATGGGATATCAACCTTTTTACCGTTTACGAGAATATGTCCATGATTGACTAATTGTCTTGCTGCACGACGAGTATTTGCAAGTCCCATACGATAAACTAAGTTATCAATACGGCTTTCAAGTAAAAATAATAAATTTTCACCAGCAATACCATGCATATGAGATGCTTTTTCAAATACTTTATGGAATTGTTTTTCGCTTAATCCATATAAGAAACGTACTTTTTGTTTTTCTTGTAATTGGATACCATACTCGCTTAATTTACGACGTCTGTCATTTCCATGTACTCCAGGTGGAAGAGGACGACGTGCTAAGTCACGACCATTTTCTAATGTTGAAAAGTTTAAATGACGTGATTTTTTGTATTGAGGTCCTGTGTATCTTGCCATAATTTTTTCTCCTTTCTATCAAATTTCTTAAAAGTTAGAGATTATTCTTTATAGGGAGTAGTTTTTAACACGTTCTAATGGCAGATTATACTAGTGACTCCTAACTACACATTATAAAGGATTAAATCTCGCTGCCACTTCCAAGTGATTTCAATTATACTAAAGAATATGCCCATTTGTCAAATGAAATGCGGTATTTTCTGGAAAGCTATCATTTTTAAGTGTAATAATTTTTAAAAATAAAGTGCAAATATTGCACTTTTATTATATAATGAAAATGGTGAAGGTCATGATTCCGAAATGTATACAAAAAATATTGATGACATTAGAACAAAATGGGTTTGAAGCATACTTAGTCGGTGGGTTTGTAAGAGATGCTTTGTTAGGAATCAAAACAAATGATTTTGATATTGCCACGAATGCTCGTCCAAAAGATATTTTTACTATTTTTGGAGCTGTTTATGGAAGTATCAAATATTCTTCTTTTCATATGAAAGTAAAAAATTAACCTCAATTCGCCTAAAGTGTTGCTGTATATTTAAAAATTATGATTGAATTATTTCTTATATCTTCCAAATCTATAGGCAAATCGGTATTGTATATAACATCATTATTTTAAGATTGGTATTAATTTTTCTCTAAATATTCAATTGTATACTTTAAGATTGCTCTTTATTTTACAAAATTCTATGATGTTGTAAATAACGAGTGGAGTTTGAATGATACTATAAGAATGTACAAAAAAGGAAAAAATTCATGTACAAAAAAGAGAATATAATATACACTTCAATATAATCCTTTTTTGTGTACTTTTTATTATTCGAGCAACACTTTAGGCGAATTGAGGTAAAAATTATACAGTCGATATTACAACGTACCGTAAAGAAATACGTTATGAGAAACATTTGCCAGTGGAACTCGAATATACTTCAAATTTAATAGAAGATGCAAACCGAAGAGATTTTACAATGAATGCCATGTATATGAATCTTCGTGGAGATCTCATTGACCCTTGTGGTTATGAAAAAGATTTAAAAGCAAAGAAAGTAGTCATGATCGGAGACCCTATTCAAAGATTTGAAGAGTATGCAATTCGAATACTCCGGGCCATTCGTTTTGCGGTGACTTATGATTTTACAATGGATAAAAATATAGAAGATGCTATTTTCAAAGAAAAAAAACTGTTAAAAGAGTTACCTCTAGAAGCAGTCCAAAAAGAATTAGATAAAATTTTACTGGCAAATGGCTTTGAAAAGTTAAAAAAATATGATTTGTTAGAAGACCTTGGTATTCTTTCTACAAATGTGAAGTATGTGAGTGATTTGGTAGGGTTATGGGCTCAGATAGAAAGAGAAGTCAGTTACCATCCTGAAAAAAATTTTCAGAAACGTGAAAAAAATATAAGGAAAATTCTAAAGTATGGTATAATTGAATTGTTCGATATTTATGAGTATGGATATTATGATTGTCAAGTTGCCGCGATGATTCTAGATTTTCCAATGTCGAAGTTAGAAGAGATGAATAAGATTTTACCCATTCATTCTCGAAGAGAAATTGTCGTAAGTCCAAAAGAAATCGAAAGTTTATCTGGCGCTCATAAATTAAGTTTAGGAATTCTTATGAAAGACTTAGAACGAGAAATTGTTTTAGGAAATGTCTTAAACGAAAAAGAAAGTATCAAAGAGTATATTTTAAAGAGGTGAGTAGAAAAATGCCAAACATTGAATTTTTAACAGAGAAAAGATTTTCTTTATCTACTCATTTAATTGAAATTGCTGTAAAAAATAAATTATCTTTGATAGAATTCTTACTTTTAGTTTATTTTGAGGATGCCACGGATAAAACATTTAATGTGGAACTTATTTGTAAAGTTTTATCTTTAAATAGTACAGAGGTTTTAGAAGCATTCAATCATTTACTTACGTTAAATTTAATAAGGTTAGAATCTTCTAAAGATACCTCAAATAAACATTGTGAGGTGATTAGTCTAGCACCTATGTATGAAAAGATTTTTGAAAAAAGTGCCGAGAATCAAAAAGAACAAGAAAAAGAAAATATTTTTGATGTTTTTCAAAAAGAACTCGGAAGAAAAATCACACCGATGGAATATGAATTTATTAATGATTGGTTAGAGAAAGATTTTTCAGAAGAACTTATTATGGGAGCTTTAAAAGAAGCGGTCTATAATGGAACAAGTAATTTAAGATATATTGGTAAAGTCTTATATGAATGGCGTAAAAAAGGATATAAGAATATGAAAGATGTAGAGAAGGGGTTAATCACTTTTAGAAAGGACAAAGAGAGTAATGTGAGTCTCTTTGATTATAATTGGTTAGATGATGAAAGCGAATGAAGTAGTAGAAAAAATACTTTTAGGGTTAGATGAAATGTTTCCAGATGCTCGTTGTGAACTGTATTATGAAAAAGATTATGAGTTATTAATCGCGACGGTTCTGTCGGCTCAATGTACAGATAAAAGAGTGAATGCTGTCACCAAAGTATTATGGAGTACTTACGATTTAGAAGGCCTTGCGAAAGCCAAAAGAAAAGATGTCGAAGAAATCATTCATTCGGTGGGATCTTATACCAAAAAAGCAAGTTACATCATGGAAATTGCAAGACGTTTAACAGAAGATTATCATGGCACGGTTCCAAATAATCGTGAGTATTTAGAAAGTTTACCAGGAGTAGGACGTAAAACTTGTAATGTAGTTTTGTCTAATTTATTTGATATCCCAGCAATAGCAGTTGATACCCATGTGGAAAGAGTTTCAAAAAGACTTTCCTTAGCAAGCAAAAATGATTCGGTTGAAAAAGTAGAACAAAAGTTAATGAAAAAATTTCCAAAAGAAAAATGGAGTCGTTTGCATCATCAACTTGTTTTATTTGGAAGATACCGTTGTAAAGCCATCCATCCAGAGTGTCTTGATTGTCCTTTTAAGGAGTTTTGTAAATATTATCAAAAAGAATGGAAGAAAGAGAAGTAATTCTTCTTTTTTTGTGACATTAGAAAAAAGCACACGAAGTGCTTTAATTTGGACAACTTTCCGAAACGTTTACTTTCCCATTCTTTTTTACGGTTTGTCCGTTGTAAGTAATACTATATGTGACATCAAACGTTCCAGATTTTGTTGTATCAATATTGTTACTTGAACTTGCAATGATTGTTGAACTTGCTGTAACATCTTCACCATTATAAGTAACAGTCACAGCTTTCTTGGCATCAAAAGTAGAATTTAAAGGAACACAGATGTTTGTTACATTTACTTCAATTTCGTTTGCCTCAGTATTGGCAACAGTTGCTTCAATGGTAATACCATCCGATTCATTGGTTTTAAAAATACTATATGCACTTTTAACGACAAATTCATATTTTCCACCAGAAGTTGCTGTATAATTAAAGCTATTATTTTGTGTCCAACCTAAATTTGTTAAATTTCCGTTTTCATCTTTTAAGTAAACTTGATAGCCAAATGTTCCAACATAAGCATTATTATCTTTTGTATAGGCATCAATATAAGCATTTTCAAAAGTAGCAAAACTCTTAGGATAATAAGATTTATAAATTTTAAAGTATTCAGCAAATTCTTCGTGAATATTTGCTGTATTTAAATCATCGGGAGCATGGGCAGCTTCCCAAGTAAGAGTAATGTAGTCATCCAAAACAAGTGCGTTTCCATTAGATGGGTCTTCTAGTTTGGCAAATCTTTGCGAAGTTTCACTTGGTTCAGTTCCTGCTTTAAATAATGCACTGTACTTCATATTATCTGGGGTATATTCACTTGCCCGTTTGGTTGGTAGTGTATCTTTTTCAACAGTCACACTCACCACACTGTCAGGTTTTGTAAATCCATGCCCTGAAGTTAAAATATTATTAGATAAGTAAGTAGCAAGTTGATTACGGGTTCCAGATCCAGTTCCGCTTGTTAAGTAATGTTCTGGAGTAATATCTTTCCAGTCATATCCATACCACATAGAAATGATATAATCACCATTATAACGGTTGACCCATAAGTCTGGAGTGACAGAAGAGGAATTAATTCCTTTTTCTTTTGCATCTTTAGAATTTAAATTAGAAGTACCAGATTTAGATGCAATGCTACTACGAAGATTAGATGGAACAGATCCACCAACAGCTTCTCTAGTAGCTTGAAGTAAAACATCAGTAATCATATAAGCGGTTGCCTCACTCATAGCTTTTGTCATCTCATATTTATATTCCACAGACTCTCCTGTTTCCATATTTGTAACGGTTGTATATGAATAAGGTTCAATGAAATATCCACCTCTTGCAAATGCTCCATAAGCCGCGGAACTTTCAAGAGGAGTAAGTCCCGAAGCAAGACCTCCAACGGAGAATGATTCTAAAATATCAGGAATATAATTTCCATCGTCATCTTTTTGTCCATAATTAGTCTCGTCAATTCCTAATTTATTTAAGAAATCTTTGATGTTATTTGGATCTACTTGTTGGAATGCTTGAAGAGCAGGGACGTTTCTTGAATTAGAAAAAGCATCTTTTAAAATCATCGCGCCTCGATAAACTCCATCGAAATTACTCATTGGAGTAGTACTACCTTCATAACCAGCCCGAACATCCAAAACCGTTTGACCTGTTGTTGCATTGTTATATTCTACTAAAGGTCCATAATCGATAATTGGTTTAATTGTAGATCCGGGTTGACGTCTAAAACTAGTCGCCCGGTTATCTCCTAAAGCCACATAATGTCTTCCAGGTCCAAGACCTTTAATGGAACCATTTTCCACACTAGTGACTGCAACACCCACTTGAACTAAATCATCTCTAAATTTAACTGCATTTCCATTTTGTAGATTATTAATCACGTCTTGAATGTTTTTATTGAAAGTCGTACGAACTCGATAACCTCCACGAGCAATATCAATTCCTTCTTTATCTAAAATTTCTTGTTTTACGTAATCAATTAAAACTTGATATGGATTTGCTGCTGCGGTATTTTCTTGTGGTTTTACAAGAGTCGAAATATGAATACTTTGAGCATCTAACATTTCTTGTTCGGTAATATAACCATGGTTATACATTAAACTTAAAACTGTATTTTTTCTTTCGTTACAATTTTCTGGATAATCATAAGGATTGTACCAAACAGGAGCATTATACATTCCAACCATCATCGCTGCTTCAGGTAAAGAAAGGTCGGATACACTTTTGCCAAAGAAATACTGACTTCCTTGTTCAATTCCTGTTGTCTCACCATAGTTCGAACCACCTCCAGCAAACCAACCGGAATTAAAATACATTTCAATGATTTGTTCTTTTGTATAACGAGTTTCAATTTGGAAAACAGCCATATAAATATCGGTAAACTTACGAATAATTCCATCAATTCCTTCATCGTTTGTATTCGTTAAATTATTTTTGGTAATTTGCATCGTAAGAGTAGAAGCTCCACCAGCACCAGATTGTCCTAAAACTTGTCCAATCGTTGCTTTCACAAATCTTGCCACATCAAATCCTTTATGTTGAAAGAATCTGGAGTCTTCAGTCGCGACTAAGGCATCTACCAAAACTTGTGGAAAATCTTCATAGTTTTTAATGACTAAATTTTCAGAACCTAATTTAGCCATTTCAGTCCCGTCGTCCCATTCAATGATAGAAGATTCAACATTATAAAGCTTTTCTTCCGTAAATTCAGGTGATGTAAAAATAATATAAAGAGTAAAAGCAATCACGAAACTTGCAACCCCAATACCAGCTGTAATAAAAATCATGAGAAGGGTTCGGCCAATATGTCTTTGTTCTTTATTCTCTTTCTTTTTTCTCTTTTTCTTAGCGTTTTTAGTTTCTTCTTTAATACTTTCTTTAATTTCTTTGACACTTTTTAATTTTAATTTTTTCTTTTTCATAACGTCTCTCCTTTAAAATATATGACATCAACAACTTTTAAATAATCTAGAGCAGGGGTGTATTTTTCTGTAATCTCCCATCCTTTTTCTTCAATATAAGAGAAAGGAATACTTTTTCTCGTGTTGGTTTTGATAAATTCTACTAAATCTGTTCCGGAAAGTAAATATACTTTATGATTCATTTTAATAAGTACAAAACAAATTCCACCATGTTCTATCACCTTTGGAATATAAGCAAGCTGATGTTCATGAAAGTTTGCTAATGGAAAAGAAGTTGTACTTTGTGTTTCTTTTGCTTCAAACTCAATGTACTTTCCTTTATAAATTCCATTATAATCAAGAGTGGAAGGGGCTTTAAAATAGCCATTTTTAATAATTCTTCCATGTTCTGTATACACAGCTTCACTAATTCCAATCGGGGTTGGTTTCTTATAAATTAAAGCAATATTTTTTTCCACATAATAATCATTTGTTTCATTAATAAGCTGTTCTAAATCCATACCTCGATTACTGTAATTAATTTGATTAGACGAAGTATGAGCTTTTTTAGCTATTTTATTTGGATAATTCATAAGTAACACCCAAATATATTATACTATATGTGTTCTTTTTTTTAAAGAGGGTTTTCTGAAAGAAAAAAAGATTTGACAGATTTTGTCGAATTGCCCTTTTTTGGAATAAAAAGTTTTATAATGATACAGGGTGATTAACATGTTATCTATTGAACATATTATGAATGAATTATTGGAAGAAGTAAATAAAGGGGATTTGAATCTTTTAGAACTTGCTTTAAAGAAAAGAACGTTAGAAGAAACGTTAAAAGATTAAGAGAATAGACACTCATTTTACACTTTTACTATATGTATATAAAATGTAAACTAAATTTGCAAAAATAATCAAAAACGTAAATAAAATGTAAAATTTTTAATTTTTTTGAAGAAATTTACTTCAAAAAAAGGAAATCGGCACTTTTTCTTGAATATATATATAGGAGGTATTTTAAGTACAGCCTTAGAAACGAGTGTTGATGTATGTCAAAAATTGAATTTAAACCTTTAACTGATGATTCTTTATTTAAAGAAACATTCGGAAGAGAAAAAAATATTCTCTTTTTAGAAAGATTTTTAGAAATCTTTTTTGGACTTCCCAAAGGTTCTTTAAGAGGAAAGATAACGGTGAAGATGGAAACAACTTTAGAGAAAACGAAAGATAGAGATACGAATTGTCGGGGAGATATTTTAATCTATATGGATGACAAAATCATAAATCTAGATTATATGAACTTTTTATTTATGTGAACAAACCATTATAAATCTCGGAAATATAATGGTTTTCTTTTTCA
>CANPXO010000043.1 GCA_947586205.1 uncultured Bacilli bacterium | reverse complement strand
AAAATGGAAAGAAAAAATATGGTATTGTTAACCGTGATTGCGGTAGCCACGCTACTGGTGGCAGTGGTGGGGGCCACATTCGCTTACTTTACCGCGACAGCCACGACTGAAAATAGTACAGAAGCAAACGTTACGACAACTAAAGAATTAAATGGAGCAACAGTCACTTTTACTGGAACAGAAAGTAAACTAGAATTATTAAATTATCCAGGTGGTCTTGCTGTATATGGAGCTAAGGCAACGATTAAAAAAACAGATCCAAGAGATGCCAATGACTATCAAGCTACATTTGGCTTAAAAATTTCATACATTAATCAGACAAGCACAGATTTAGAATGGGATCTTTATATGGTTGCCCAAGAATATGATGGTTTAGATGCAGATAATGCAACTACTTGTAAATTACAGCAAAAACAAGTAGGAAGTGAAGTTCAATTTTGGTATGCAGATCAAAGTGATCCTGAAGATGATACTACACAAACTTGCAATGGCGAAGGTATTGCTACTGCATTAGATGGTTTAGGAGCAACAAAAATTGCAAGTGGTAAGTTAAAAATGAAACAAAATGATAGCAAAGAAATTACACAAGATAACTTAGTTGAAGAAGCGGATGGTACTCAACATGATGGAGTATTATCTAAAAGAATGATAAATACCAAGAGTGCTTCTGATAAATATTATTATCTAGTCGTAAAATATCCAAACAGTGATGCACCTCAAGCAGATGATGAAGGAAAACAAATTAGTGTTACATTATCTATTGATGGAGATATTCAATCAACACTTTACAGCGCAAGTTAATTTAACAATTGCAAAAAATTTCTATCGAAAGATAGATTTTTTTCTTATTTCAATTATGAAAAGAAAAATTCCATTCAAAAATTCATATTTACTAATTGTTTTCTTTTTTTGTTTATGATATGATATTTGCATAGAGTAGGAGAATAGATATGGAAGAAAAAGAAAAACAAAATCCTATAAATGAACAAAATAATATGACGGATGAACAAATCGATTATGAAGAACAATATGCAGAATTACTACAAGATGAAAAAGAAAAGAATCAAAGAAAAACATTTTTAATTCTTTTATTGTTATTCTTATTTTTATTGGTAGGTATTGGTGGAGCCACATTTACTTACATAAGGATGTATGCTGGAAGTGGATCTTCTATAGGAAGCAAATGTGATTTAAACTGTGATACCAACAATGATGGAAAATGTGACGTAAACTGTGATATCAATGGCGATGGTATTCCTGATATTAATATTGATAAAACAGGGGATGGGATTCCAAATGTGAATCTAGACAAAAACGGAGATAACAAACCAGATGTAAACGTTGATTATGGAAATAATCATAAATCAACATTTAATCAAGATACAGATGGTGATGGAGTACCTGATAAAAATCTAATGAATCAAGATACGGATAACGATGGGAAATGCGACTTAAACTGTGATACAAATAATGATGGTTGGCCAGATTATAATATTGATTTAAATGGCGATGGCACTCCTGATGTAAATGAAGATACTAATGGAGATGAAGAACCAGACTTAAATGTGGATACAGACAAAGATGGCATTCCAGATATCAATGTGGATAGAGATGGAGATAAAAATCCTGATTATAATGTAGATACAGATCATGATGGCAAACCAGATTTAAATATTGATGTTAATGGTGATGGAGAGGGAGATATAAATAAAGATACCGATGGAAATGGTACCCCTGATGAAAATCTGATGAATCAAGATACGGATAACGATGGCAAATGTGACTTAAATTGTGATACCAATGGGGATGGTTTCCCTGATACGAATATTGACATTGATGGCGATGGCACACCTGATGTCAACAAAGATACAGACAAAGATGGTAAACCAGATGTAGATATTGACGTCAACAAAGATGGTAAAGGTGATGTCAACAAAGATACCGATGGCGATGGCAAGCCTGACAAAAATCTAATGGATCAGGATACAGATGGCGACGGCAAATGTGACCTCAACTGTGATACGAATAAAGATGGCTTCCCAGATAAAAATGTTGATGTAAATGGCGATGGCAAACCAGATTTAAATGTTGATACAGATGATGATGGCAAATGTGACCTCAACTGTGATAAGAACAATAATGGCATTCCAGAAACAAATATTGATAAAAATCAAGATGGAGAATGTGACGCAAACTGTGACAAAAATCATAACAATTTAGATAAGGATACAGATGGCGATGGTTTCTGTGACCTTAATTGTGATACCAACAAAGATGGAATTCCTGATACAAATACCGACTGGGGTGGAGATAAGAGTCCTCACTTTAATCTAGATACGGATTACGATGGAGATCCAGATCATAACTTAACCGATCAAGACACCGATGGTGATGGTAAATGTGACCTGAACTGTGATACAGATGGGGATGGTGTTCCTGATACCAATGTTGATTTAGATGGGGATGGTAAACCAGATGTAAATATTGATACCGATGGAGATGGGAAACCTGATAAAAATTTGGATACAGACTATGATAACAAACCAGATGTAAATGTGGATACAAACAACGATAATATCTGTGATGTTAACTGTGATACCGATGGGGACGGTATTCCTGATACCAATGTAGACTGGGGCAATGATAAAACTCCTCACTTTAATGTCGATACCGATGGGGATGGAAATCCAGATCATAACTTAACTGATCAAGACACGAATGGTGACGGCAAATGTGACCTGAACTGTGATACCGATGGGGACGGAAGACCAAATACCAATGTGGATGTAGATGGAGATGGCACCCCTGATGTCAATAAAGATACCGATGGGGACGGCATTCCAGATGTAGATATTGATGTAAATGGAGATGGCACCCCTGATGTAAACAAGGATACAAATGGGGATGGCATTCCTGATGAAAACTTAATGAACCAAGATACCAATGGCGATGGCAAATGCGACTTAAACTGCGATACCAACAAAGATGGAATCCCAGATACTAATATTGATATCGATGGTGATAAAGATCCAGACTTAAATGAAGATTTAAACAAAGATGGAATTCCAGATCGAAATATCGATACCGATGGCGATGGCGAATGTGACAAGAAATGTGATAAATCTGATGGAGGATCATTAGAAATCTCAGCTCAAGAACAAAATATTATCTATGTATCTTACAAACAAGATGTTCAAGCTCCTAATATTGAACCAAATTGGACTGGAACTCAAAAATTAACAATTAACAATCAAAGTAATAAAACTTTGCCATATAGCATTAAATTTACTGATGTTACAAATGAATTTGATCCACCAAGTGAATTTGTGTATTCTGTCTATCGTGATGGAGTTTTAATCAAATCAGAAGTCATGGTACCTACTTCAGAAGATTATATTGTAAGAACTTTATTAATACCAGCTTATACAACATATGATTATGATATTGTGTATCGTTTTATCGATACTGGAGTTCCTCAAGATAATCAAAGAGGTAAAAACTTTAAAGCTAAAATTACTGTAGAAGCAAATTAATTGCTTCTTTTTCTTTGAATTATTCACTCTTGTATTTTCTAAAAAAATTGTTTATAATAATGAATAGAGAATAGAGAGGTTTTTGTTATGAAAAAAAATGGCGAAAAAGTACATTCAATCACATCAATTATAAAGTTCATAACAGGAATTCTTTCTTGGGTTGTCTTAGTCATTTTAGTATTAATCGCGGGGTTCTTACTTTATTATTTTGTATCTGTCAAAATTTATGGCCAAAAAGGAGAACAATATAAGCCAGCAATAACTTTATATACAATTCTTACCCAAAGTATGGAACCAAATATTAATCCAAATGATGTTATTATTGATTTAACAATTAAAAACCCAGATGATATCCATATAGGAGATGTAATCACTTTTACATCCACTTATTCTTTAACAAAAGGAATGGTCATCACCCACCGTGTCATAGATAAAAAAGAAGAAAATGGAGAATGGATGTTTTACACGAAAGGAGATGCCAACCTTTCTCCAGAACCTGTTCCAGCCCCATTTGCAAACATTCATGGCAAAGTTTTATTTAAAATTCCTCAATTAGGACTTCTTCAAAAGTTCTTAGCAACGAAAGGTGGCTGGCTTATTGTTGTCGTAATTCCTGCTTTAATTGTTATAATAAGCGATGTCATGAAATTATTCCGATTAAAAAGTACTAAAAATCAAGTAGATTTAAAAATGCAAAAAGAACAATTAATGAAACAGAAAAAACAAGAGAAAAAAGAAAGAATTAAAGAAAAACTTGTAGAACGTTATACTTTGCATCGTCATGAATCTGAGGGGAGTCCAATTCCTTTAAAAAATTATAAAGTTATGTCTAGTAAAAAAGATACAGGTTCTAAAGCCAAATCTAAAATAGAATTACCAAAAAAAATTGATTTGCCTAAACGCAAATAATTAGATTTATGTTTTAAAATAAGTTAATATTTGATATATTGAATTAGAAAGTAGTGTGAGTTAAAAATGAATGAAAATATGAACGAAAAGAAGAAAAATAATTATCTTCCCATATTAGTTGGAGTGCTTGTCTTAATAGTAATCACCATAGCTATTACAATTGGATATTTCTTTATTGGAAAAACTCCAGATAAAATCTTTGAAGGAGCCATTCATCAAGTAGCAGATGAATTAATCAAACAAATTGATGATGTAGATGATGTAGACTTTTCCAAAGATGATATGACATTAAATGGAACAGTTAAATTTGATACAAGCGTTGATTTAGGAGATTTAAATTTCTTGAAAAATTATAGCTATAACATCCAAGAACAGTTATCAATTCCCAAAAAAATCATAAAATTAAATTTAGGATTGGAAGAAAATGAAGCTGAAATTATTCGGGCAGGCATGATATTTCAAGAAAACAAATTATATATCAATGTACCAGATGTATTGCCATATACCTTGGATTTAGGGGAGTTAGAATGGCCTTTTGAAATGGAAAATATTGAAAAGATAAAATTTAATAAAGAAGATTATAAAGAAATTGTAAATGGAATCAGAAATGCCATCATCGCGACAATCAATCCTAAAAAAATTACTGTAAACAAAAATGTAAATAAAGATTATAATGGTAAAAATGCTCAGACAACCGAATATGTTTATAAATTTGATAAAGAAAATCAACAAAATACGGTAGAAATATTTACAAAAAGTTTAAAAGAAAATACATCTTTTAAAAAAGCCATACAAAATATTCTTGAAATAGAAGAGCAAGATATTGATGATACTCTAGATTCTTGGAAAGAAGATTTTGAATTTCAAGAAGAAATTGAACTAGTGGTTACAACAACAGGAGCTTTTCATGAAGCGATTGCCTTTGAAATCATAGGAAATGAAAATAAAATCAGTTATGTGGATTATAATGACAAAGAAACATTCTCTTTTGATGATGTTATCATAGAAATTACGGAAGATAAGAAAGGAGCAACGATCGAATTTAATAGTCCAGATACTTCAGGAACTCTTACATTGAAAGAAGAAAAAAGAAAAGATAACGAAGTAGCTTTGGAAATGAAATTTGATGTAGATGTAAATGGCGAAACCTTCTACTTTGAATTTGATGGAATTGATGGAATTATGAATGATAATGCTAATATCTCCAAAGAAAACATTCAAGATGCTCGTTCTTTTGAAAATTTAACACCAGAAGAAGCTTTACAATTATATACAAATCTATCCACTAAATTAAAAGGAACATCCTTAGAAAAATTCTTAAATGAATATTTAGCAGGAACTGTCTAGAAAATCGAAATGATTTTCTTTTTCTTTTAGTTGAGTTACCATGAACTTCGTGCTATAATGATACTAGGATTGAGGACATGATATGAAAAAGAACACGAAAATATTGATAACTTTAACGGTAATATTAATACTCATGATCATTGGTGGAGTTCTCTATTTTTGTGTGTTTAAAAAGGAAAAACCAGTAGAAGTTCCTCAAAAAGAAGTGATTGTAACATATACGATTGATGAATATGGCTATACATTAGAAGATAGAGATACTGAACTTTTTAAAGAAAAATTTGAAGAATTAAAAGAATTATTACAAACAACTGATTTTAATGAAGAAACCTATCGAACTTTAGTTAGTGAATTATTTATCATTGATTTCTTTACCATCAAAAACAAAATAAGTCGTTATGATATAGGCGGGTTAGAGTACGTGTATTCAGGTGCTTTAGAATCATTTAAAAGTGTTGCCGAAGATACAATCTATAAAACAGTCGAAAATAATTTAGATGACACAAGAAAACAAGATTTACCAGTCGTGACAAGTATTGAAGTAACAGAAATGAGTGAAACAACATTCACCATGCCAGATGATATAGAAGTAAATGGTTATCGCGTAGCGCTTACTTGGGAATATGAAGAAGACTTAGGCTATGATACAAGTGGGGTCCTTATTTTAATACCAGATGGGAATAAAATGAGTGTCGTATTTTACAAAGCAAAATAAATAAGGATTGAGAATAGAAAAAAAATTTGATAAAATAAAAGAAAGGTAGGAAAGTTAATATGGAAAAAGAAGAACAAAAAAAAGAAATCAAAAGGTATCTTATCATTTCTATTTTCTTAGTGATATCAATTGCTATGATTGGTGTAAGTCTTAGTTATGCCTATTTTACAATAAATTTTAAAAATCCGGGTGAAGAAGATAAAAATCCAATAACAGTTCCGAATAATACCGCGGCTAATTTAAATGTAACTTCAGATGTAGATACAGCACAAGCAATAAATACACAAAATTTGGCTTTAATTGAAAAAGATGAAGTAGAAGAGCATGCTCAGCATGTGCAATTTACCGTGACAAATCATGGACCTAGTGAAGGAGAAGAAAACCCATCAAATATAAATGCTAAATATACCATTAGTATAGTAGAAATGAGTTTATCCAAAAATTTATTTAGCAAATACTTTAAATGGAAAATTGTAATTAAACCAGGAGACGGCGGCCAAGAACAGACAGAAATTACAGGGACATTTGAAGACGAAAAATGTAAAAATGAAGAAACCAAGGAAAGTTGTATTAAAGAAGGTACAACACTTTCAGGATGGAGTGGGGGCTTAACAACTCCAACAGGTGACGACATAGTAACTGGTATGACTAAGCAATTATTAACAGAAGGACAGTTACTTGAAATAGGAGAAACAGACACAATAGATTTTTATATTTGGTTAGAAAATGATCCAGTAGAAGACCAACTTTATTTAACAAATGGTTCTTTCAGCGGAAAGTTATCTGTAAGTGCTGTTCCAGATAAAGCTAGTTAATACGGAAAGCTGTTCAAAGACCAATTAGGTCTTTTTCTTTTTGGATATTTATGATACAATCTTTGGAGTAAGGAGTGATTGTATGTCTAATTTTTTAGCCTTGTTATTAACATTACTAACAGGTATCTTTTTTGTGATAGGTTTTCTCTTAGTAAAAAAATCAGAAAAGAAAGAAGAATTATCTATTCTAGCGAACGGACTTGCTCTTGCAGTCATGTTAGGAATTGTTTTCTTTGATTTAATTCCAGAGATTACCGATGCAAGTATAACCGTATTCACAAATAAATGGATAAAAATATTTTTGATTCTACTTTTCATGGGAATTGGTATGGGTTTATTAAAAGCATTTGATCATTTCATTCCAGCTCATCATCATAAACATAAAGAGAAAGAAAAACAAAAAGAAATGGAAGAACACAAATCACATAGCTATCATATTGGAGTCATTCTTTCTATTTCCTTAGTTTTACATAACATCTTAGAAGGAATGAGTTTATATATCATCGCGAAAGAAAGTTTTGCATCAGGAATATTTATGGCGATTGGCATTGGCTTACATAATTTACCTATGGGAATTGAAATTGCATCAAATTTAGAATTATCCAAAAAGAAAGATAAAGCCAAATATTCCAAACTAGCTTTGATATTCTCCACATTTGTAGGAGGTTTGATCTTATTCATAATTGGAAATAACATTACAGGATTTTTATTATTCATGTTACTTTCCATCGCGACAGGAATGATTCTTTATATTTCCTTATTTGAATTATTAAAAGAAGTTATGAACTATCGAAAAGAAAAATTAACATATTTAGGAATTGCTGTTGGTATCTGTTTAGTGATTGCCTTAACATTTATAGGAGGAGAGTAAGTATGAAATTAAATATTCAGTTATTCGGACGTGCTTATGAAGTAAGAAAAGCATCCATTCAAAAAACAGGCGCGGCAAAGGGAAAGTTATACACAAACTATGCAAAAGAAATTTATGTCGTTGCCAAAAGAGGTACACCTGATATTGAAGCCAATGTTGCTTTAAAAAGATTAGTCGAAAAAGCAAAAAGAGAACAAGTTCCAAATGATATCATTACAAGAGCCATAGATAAAGCAAAAGGTAGTGGTGGAGAAGACTATGAAGTTGTTACTTATGAAGGCTTTGGTCCAGGAGCTTCTACTTTAATTATCAGGACTCTTACTGATAATGTGAATCGTACAGTTGGTATGGTACGTGCAGCTTTTAACAAAGTTCATAAAAGTTTAGGAGTATCAAACTCTGTTTCTTATAACTATGATTACTTAGCAATTATAAGTGTGAAAAGTGAAAAAGAAGAAGAAATCTTTAATGCTCTTTTAGAGAGTGGTATTGAACCTGTTGACTTTGAGAATGTTGATGGTGAGATTATCATTTCCGTAAATCCAACAGACCATAATAAAGTCAAAGATGTATTAGAAAGTTTAATTCCTAATGTGACTTATGAACTTGATGAAGAAGGAATGTATCCAAAAGATAAAGTAAAACTAGAAGGAGAAGACTTAGAGACATTTCAAAAATTATATAAAATGTTAGATGAAATTGATGATGTCACAGATATTTATCATAATGTAGAATTATAATATGATGACCTAAAATCATCATATTTTTTTCGATAAACGCGAAATTTGTCGAACGATTTTTTTGTAAAAAAAAAGGAAATCGGCAATTTTTTTTGTATATATAATTAGAGGGATATTTTAATACCTCAAAAAACGAAAGGAGGAAAAAGATGCTCACCGAAGATATGGTCAAATATCTAAAAGATATTATTCCAGAAACTCTAAAAGAGAATCCAAATCTTTTTGAAAGCAAAGACAGTCCAAACAATTGGTATGACAGTCGGGAATTCTTCTTAAAAACAAACCAAATCTTTCTTGAAAAAATCAAACACAAACTAGAAGCAAAATTTAGGAAAGAAATCTCTTTAGAAGAATTATTTTGCATGCAAAAACTGTTCTTAATCTATCCAGACTACATTCCTAAAAAATTACTATCTTTGCCATGGGACACGATCAAAATTATTTTAAATTTATGTGAACCAGAAAAAAGAAAATTCTATACGGATCTTAGTTTAGAGAAAAAATTGGATGCCAGCGCTCTCATTAAGTATATATTAAATGATGTATACGAAAAAACATTAGTCGTGATGGATGAAGTGAAAGACTATAACACCATTACATCTTATGATTTTCTGGACAAAATATTAAACATTTACCCAATGGTATGGGAGTAGAAAGAATTTGTTTTCTTTCTCTTTTTTTATAGTCAAATAATATTTATATTGATAATCCCCTGACTGAAGGATCCCACAAGGCAAGCTTGCTGGTATATCTATCATATACCCTTCAGCAATTCAGCGAACTAATCACTCACTAATCAAATGTTACCATATAAAATAACATTTGTCTATGTGAAAACAAGACAATATAAGGAAAACACTTATGAAAACAATTATGGTGGATATGGATAATGTCATAACAGATGAAAACTTTGAAAGAATACTTAAACAAATTTTTAATAATTAAAACGCTTTAAAGTAAATTGCCACATTCGATTGACTATTGTGGCAATTTGGTTTAAAATTATAGCAAGAGGTGATTGAATTGATATGGCTTTATAGAGAACTTATCAAACAATATAAAAGTGATTATGAAATTAAAAAGTTAATTAAAATTGGAAAGATATTTAAAATAGAAAAAGGCATTTATAGTAATCAAAAAAATGCAAATTATTTAGAAGTGATAACTAAAAAACACCCTAATGCAATATTTACAATGGATAGTGCATTTTATTACCATAATTTAACAGATGTTATTCCTGAAAAAGAATATCTAGCATTAAGAAGAAATAGTACTAAAATTAAAGATAGTAGAATTAAAGTTATATACTATCAAGATAAATTTTTTGAAATTGGCAAATCAACTTTAAAAGTAAATGGTGTCGAAATTCAAATATATGATAAAGAAAGAATGTTAATAGAACTAATAAGGAATAGGAGTGCAATTGGCTTTGATTATTATAAAGAAATTATTGGAAATTATCGAGACATTAAAGATTCTTTAAATACAAAAAAAATAGCCCAATATACTAGCAAGTATGAAATAGGAGATTATTTATATGACGTTATCATGAAAGAGGTGTTTTAATGAATTTAAATTCAATGCTTGAAGATTATTTAAATAATGGTTATTCCAATGCTAATGCTATTTCTAGAGTCTGTCAAGATGTTATATTGCTTCAAATAAAACATGCAGATTTTAATCAAAATATAACGATTAAAGGTGGTGTAGTAATGATGGCTATTTCTAAGGATAAAAGAAGAACAACACAAGATTTAGATATTGACTTTATTAGGTATTCTTTAGATGATAAAGCTATAGAGATATTTATAGAAAAATTAAGTGACAAAGATATTAAAATAAAAATAATATCACCTATAAAAAAACTTCATCATCAAGATTATGATGGGAAAAGAGTGTTTATTGAAATATCTGATAATTTTGGAAATTCTTTTTCTACCAAATTAGATATTGGTGTTCATAAGGATATGGACATAAAACAAGATGAATTGTGTTTTGATATAGGAAATTTTTCTAAAAAAGTGATATTACTTGCTAATTCTAAAGAGCAAATTTGTTCAGAAAAAATAAAATCTCTATTAAAGTTTGGTATAACATCAACAAGATATAAAGATATTTTTGATATTTACTATTTATTTCATACGAATAATTTTGAAAATAAACGTTTTTTAAAATACTTAGACAAATTAGTATTTAAGGATGATTTAATAGATGAAGATAATATTATTGATGTGAAAAATAGTTTAGAATTTATATTTAATGATAAGAGATTTAAATCTATGATGAACATGGCTAAAAATAACTGGCTTGAGATACCAATTGAAGATGTTGCAACCTCGATATTGAGATTTATTTCATCATTAGAATTCGTTGAAGTATAACTTATGAACAATAAAGAAAGTATGAATAAAAAAATTACAAATTGAAATGAAGTATTTATAATGAATATGAAATACCAATTGCTATAAAATACAACAAATTAGGAAAAGAAATAGAAAAAATTTTATTATGATTTCATAAGTTTTTCACAATTCTATGATAAGACGATAAAAGAAAAGGAGTGATTTTCCTTGAAAATATTAGTCGTGGATGATGAAGAATTAATTCGTAACGTCATAAAAGAGTATTTACTTCAAGACAATTTTGAAGGAGAAGAAGCTTCAGATGAAACAGAAGCCATCGAAAAGGTAAAAGAAAGTGATTACAATCTAATCATTTTAGATATTATGATGCCTAAGAAAGATATTTATCAAACCGTCCGTGAAATTAAGAATATCAAAGATATTCCTGTGTCAAATATAGTATATGTAAATAATATGTCAAAATATGTAAATATGAAAGACAAATTTAATAATTGTATGGGAGTAGAAAGAAATTGTTTTCTTTCTCTTTTTGTTTTATAATAAACCTCGAGGAGAGAAGCTTATGAAAACAATTATGGTGGATATGGATAATGTGATTACGGATGGAAACTTTGAAGAATACTTAAATGAATTTTTAGGAAGAACTGTAGATTTAAATACGGAATACAA
>CANPXO010000042.1 GCA_947586205.1 uncultured Bacilli bacterium | reverse complement strand
GTTTCGGTGCGTTCTCTTTTTTAAACATCTTTAGACACATTGTTTTTATTAACTTTATTTAACAAAGGAATTTATTCATAATATTTTAAGAGAAAGTAGGTATTTTGATGCTGGTTTTAGATTTTTTAGATACAATAAATGATTTTTTTCGACCCATTATTTCCTTTTTTCAAGGCATTTGGGATCAAATTCGCAACTTTTTATTACAATATATGCCAGGAGATGTTATCAATGTACTTGTTTTTGGTATTTTGATTGCTGTAATCTTAATTGTTGTTTTAGCAATTGTGAATCGAAGATAGAATAAGCGAACAATTTTATGCGTTTGTTTTAGTATTTTTTTTGAAATTATGATATAGTAAATACATCGGTGGTAGGTAGTATGAATGATGTAGAAAATGTAATTCATTATTTTTATCAATTAGAATTTTTAAATCCTTTTGAACCTATGGGAAATTGTATCTATGATTCTCGTAAAAGTCAAAAAGCAATTTTACCTTTTTCTTTTCAAGAGCGTTCGTTAAATTCTAAAAAGAAAATAGTCTATTCAGTTTATATAGGAAGTTACAATTATAAAAACTTACTTGGATGGTTTCATCAAGAACTTCATCATAATTATAGTTTTGTAGAAAGTACGGAACCATCTTGTATTTTATGTGGTTTAAAATTTAATGAAGAAGGACAGTATTTAATGAATACATTTTCTCTTTCTAGTTTTCCTTATGGATGTGAGAAAATCATATCAAATCCTGACAAAAAGATAGAGTTTTCTTTAGAAGAAATGGGAAAAATGACAAACCAAGCCTTAAATGGGATATCTTTACAAAAGGGACTGACACATGATTTTGTTTTACAAATCACAGATCGATTAAAAGAGTGTTATCCTCATTTAAAACAAGAAATTGAGCCTGTTTATCTTATTTTTAAAGAAGAGGTATACAAAAAGAAGAATCAGGAAGAGGTGGAAGCTACTCCAGCCATTTTATCTAGTTTTTATTTAAGTGATTTAAAATATTTAGAGACAAATTATAATGAAAAAATTAAAAATTTCTTATTTCCACTTCATACTCCTAAAATAGAAATTGAAAGTGATGAAGCCTTACTTCAAAAAATGACTTCTCCTAGATATATGCCTTGTGGAAAATGGCCTAGTAAGAATCATTCCGCGTTCATGCAACAAGTCGCGATTATTCATACGTTGTATGGTTCTCAAGATGTTTTTTCAGTAAATGGTCCACCTGGAAGTGGAAAAACAACTTTGATTAAAGAAATTGTCGCGACTTATATTGTCAAAAGGGCAAGAGCTATGGCAACTTTTGAAAAAGCTGATGATGCGTTTGTGCTCAAAAAAACGAGTGAGGGATCTTACTATGCTTTAAATGATCTAATTAAAAATTATAGTATGCTCATCGTATCGAATAATAACTTTGCGGTTGAAAATATTTCAATGGAACTTCCTAAAGCATCTTATGTACGAAAAGAACATACTTATACAGATTTGTTTGATACTTCTTGTCATGATGAAATTTATTTTACAGATTTAGCAAATCATTTTGATACTTTAGAAGAAAACTGGGGTCTTATTTCTGTTCGTTTAGGAAAAAAAGCAAATATACAAGAATTTCTAAATACTTTATGGTATTCGAAAGATTTTAAAACGATGCGAAGTTTATTAAATGAAAATCATCCTCAAAAAATGTTTTGGAATGCGAAAGAAAAGTTTAAGAAAAAGTGGCAAGAATACATGAGTTATCAAGCACGATTATGTAAAATAAAAGAAATGGTGGAAAGATTAGATTATTTAGAAAACCAAGAAAACTTAGATGAATTTTTAGAAATAGAAAAGAAGATGCTTCAAAAAAAATTAGAAAAGTATAAAGAAGAACAAATCGTAATGGGAGATCGTGCTTTTTTTAAAGATATTGCAACGAACAAAATTTCTCAAGAATCATCGGTATGGAGTAGTCCTAAATTAGAACAAATAAAAGAAGAACTTTTTAGGGTTTCTTTAGAATTACATCAGGATTTTCTTTTTACATCAACCGCATTTCAACGTAATTTAGAGCTTTGTGTGAATGTTCTTCAAAATAAAATCAACCCAGAACTTAGAAGAAGATGTTTTACTGATGTTTTGAATACTTTGTTTTTGTGGATACCTGTTATTTCTACTACACTTGCATCTGTTCCTAATTTTTTGGGAGATATGAGTGAAAATGGGATAGCTCTAACCATTTTAGATGAGGCAAGTCAAGCTACACCAGCATCGACTCTTGGAGCAATATACCGTTCTAAAAGAGTTTTGGTATTAGGAGATCCTTACCAAATTGAACCTGTTGTTTCGATTCCTATAGAGTTTTATGATTATTTTGGTAAACTAAATCAAATTCCACCTTTATTTAAAGACATTACGTTAAGTGCTCAAATTTTGGCTGATGCCGAGAACGTTTATGGAGGATATCGAAAAGATAAGTGGGTAGGGTGTCCTTTGTTAATCCATCGAAGATGCGAGAACCCGATGTTTCAAATTGCCAATCAAATTTGCTATGATGGAAAAATGTTTTACTGTACTAAGAATGAAAAAAATACAAAATCACTTATTTTTAAATCCGATTGGCTTGATATTAAGGGAAGTGAAGTAGACCTAGAAAATCATTATGTAAAAGAAGAAGGAGAAGTTGTTGTTTCTCTTATAGGTGAATATATAAGTCGTTATGAAGAATTACCAAATTGTTTTATTATTTCTCCATTTAAAACCGTTGTAGATGGAATGAGAAGAAGACTAAGGGAGTATTTACTTCGAAATAGTATTTTACAAACCGAAGAAATTGATAATTGGATTAAAGACAGTTGTGGGACGATTCATACTTTTCAAGGAAAAGAAACAGATGAAGTGATTTTACTTCTTGGTTGTAGCAAAAATAGTTTAGGTGCAGTCAAATGGGCCAGTAAAAAGCCAAATATTTTAAATGTGGCTGTGACTCGTGCCAAAAGAAAAATTTTGGTGTTAGGAAATCTCGACATTTGGGGAGATATGTTGTATTATAAAGATATGAAAGAAATACTAGGAAAGTAGGAGTAGTTATGAATTATCGTTTATATGATGTGTTGTATTTATATTTGGAAGTGTTAGGGATTGCACCGATTGAATTTTTAAAAAAAGCAAGTCAAATAGAAGGTTTAAAGTGGAATGAGAAAGAATTAAAAAAGGCAATGAAAGATGCTCATTGTTCCTTCTATAAAGAATATATCTATAGTGATGAAATAGACACAGAGTATTTAGATAATATATTGGAAGAACGACAAGGAAAATATATGTTTTTTTCTTTGAAAGATTTAATAAAATCTTATAATGAAAATATAGATGCAGCTAAGTTTTTGATGCCTATCATTCATGTGGATTATGAGGCAGCCTTATTACTTGTTATGAATTTTTTTGTCACGAATAATAAAGATGTTAAATATTTTCCAATGTTATTAAGAAGAGATTATTCTCTTACCAAGAAAAAAGAAGAAAAAGTTTTTGAGTATTTTGGAAAAATTGATTTTCGGACTTGGGAAAATTGTGGAAAAACAAAAAAAGATATGGAAAGAGAAGAAATGATGAACTTGATGACTATGAAAACAGAACCAGAAGAAAAATCTCTAGAAGATATTTTAAATCATTTAAGTAAAAATGTGTATAAGACGATTAGCTTTACAGTTGCTGGCTGTGAGTTACCAAAAGAAGAACTTGCAAGTGAAATTCTTAAAAACTTTACCAAAACATTACAAGAGTATTCGGAAGAACAAATTTTTACTTTATTAGACTTAAATCATCAAGTGTTTTTAGATAATGAGTTTTTAGATGATTTGATGGTAGGTTATGTCTATCTCTATGAAGAGGATGGATTTGTTAAATGTTTATTACCATCTGAAATTGAAACTTTATTAATAGAAAAGTGTTCAGAATTTAAAGAATTAAATCTTGAAGAACGTGATAAAAAAATGTGGGTTTTAAGTCATCTTGTTATGCAATATGTTTATTATAATGGACTCATTGAAGATAAGATGCTTCAAAAGCTTTTAAAAGAAAATCATGATATTGAACTTTCGATTGAAGAGATAGATGAAATATCTAAACAGCTTGAAAACGAAAAATTGGATCATTATTATTTTTTTACACCACCACCTAGAACTATCAATGAAGTGAAGGTTTTGATTGGTTTAAAAGAAAGATTTCAAGAATATAAAAAAGTAAATCTGGAAGATGAAGACAAATATTATGCGATGGAAGAAGATTTTTTAATGTCTTTAAGGAAATGCAATGTTAAAGAAAATTCTATTCTTCCTGAAATTCATATGCTTTTTCATTTAGGTATTTTAAATGAAAAATATCTAAAAAAATTGATGAAAGATAATGAAGTAAAATTAAGTAACTCCCAAATAAAAGAAATTTTAGCCTTAGCTTCTAAATATGAAAGAGATATTCCAATTTGGTCTATGAATGGATTTAATCAAAAAGAAAGAAGTTTGGATTTCTTTTTAAAACAAGAAGAACCTAAAAAGAAAGTGGGTCGTAACGAACCATGCCCTTGTGGAAGTGGCCGTAAGTATAAGCAATGCTGCGGAAGATAAAAATTTTAAAAAAAATACACGTATATTTGGGATTGATGATTATGACTTAGACGATTTTTCAGAAACATCTTTAAAAGTTTTTGAAATTCAAGAATCTGTATTATGTCATAAAAAATATTATTATTTATTATCTTTTGTTTCCATTATCTTATTAGATTTAAATATTATAACTGTTAGAAGTAATTAAAGCTGCTTTAACATTTGAACTTCTATAAAAAGTATGTTAGAATAAGGGAGTTTTAGGAGGATTCTTATGATAGATGAAGTAACAAGAAAAATCTTAGATGTTGTTAACCGTTCTGACTATATCAAAGGTTTAAATTATGATGAAAATATGATTCGAGTTGGTGGAGTTACTACCGTGAATGATCAAAAAAGATTTCAATTTATTGTTCATTCAGAATCTTCTAATCGTAAATATATGGTACAAATTATTGAAAAAAATAATAAAATTCAAAATACTTATTGTACTTGTCCACAGTTTGAAGGGACTGGATCTTGTAAGCATGTCGCAGCTTGTCTTACTTGTTATTCTGATGAGATTTTACAATCACATTCTGAGAATTCTGTGAAACAAAAAACAAAATCTATTTTTCAAAGATTAAAAGAAGAATTCGAAAGCGAAGATGGTAAAAAAGAAGAAGTTTTTGTCGTGCCTTCACTTACGAAAGAAACTGGATATTATTACAATACCGTTTCTTTAAAAGTGAAGATTGGTCAAGATAAAATGTATTCTTTGGTTGGAAAATACAATATTTTTATTGATGCCTACCGTCGTGGGGAACCTTATTATTTTGGAGCTAATTTTACATATGATCCAAAAAAACATTATTTTTCTGAACAAACTCTGGCTTTATTTCGAATTATGGATAATCTTTTGTATCGAAGATATGCAAGTGGAAATGCTCTTCCTTTAGATGATTATTCGATAAAAGAAATCTTAAAATTATATCCAAAAGGAATTTGTATGGAAGAAGCAAAAGAAGTAAGTCCTATTGTAAATGGGTTTCCGATTTCAATGAAGTTATCTAAGGGAAATGATCAGTACCGCTTAGAACTTACGAAAGACATGGATAGTATTGAGACTCTTACAGATGATTTAGAATATGTTTATGATCATACAAATATATATCATTTAAATAAAAAACAAAGAATTTTGCTTGATTTTTTACGTGATAATCATTTACAAGAAATGGTTTTTCCTGAGACTGACTTTATGGATTTTCAAAAATCTATTTTAAGAGTGATTAAAGACAGTTTAGTTTTAGATGAGTCTGTTCAAGATATAGTGATGACTTCTAAGCCAGATGTAAAAATCTATTTTGATTTAAATGAAGATGATATTGTTTGTAATCCAAAGTTTTTATATCGAGGAGATGAAATTTCTTATTTTGAAGAAACTCCTCAACTTATTCGTGATGTAGACTTCGAGAACGTTGTGGTTCAGGCCATTCAGTCTTATGGTTTTGAAGAAGCAAAAAATGAATTCGTTTTATTAGATTTTGATTTACTATGTGAATTTATGGATACTGGTCTAGATGAAATAAGTGCCAAATATCCAGTTTATACTTCTGAAAAATTAAAGAATACAAAAGTCATGAAAAACAATGCAGTTGGTAGTCACTTTTCCATTGGAAGTGATCAAATTTTACATTATGATTTTGATTTAGAAGGAGTGGATAACTCTGAATTAGAAAGTATCTTGGCCTCGATGAAGGATAAAAAGAAATATTATCGTTTAAAAAATGGCGATATTTTATCTTTAGAACAAGAAGAATTAAAAGAATTAAATGATTTAACAACAGAGTTAGAGTTATCTGGAAGTGGGGGAACTATTCCAAAATACAGAGCGTTATACTTAGATTCTTTAAAAGAGAAGAAATATGGTATTATCAAAACAGATTCTCTTTTTCAAGAGTTTATCAATAACTTTAAAGCATTTCAAAATACGGAAGTTACTTTTACGAAAGAAGAACTTAATGTGTTAAGAGATTATCAAGTAGATGGTGTCAAATGGTTGTATACTGTATGTAAATGTGGATTCGGAGGAATTCTTGCGGATGAGATGGGACTTGGAAAGTCGTTGCAGACAATTTGTTTCTTTCAAAAAATATTAAAAGAAGAACCCGATGCTTTATTTCTGATTGTTTGTCCAACTTCTTTAATTTATAACTGGGAAAATGAAATTTTAAAGTTTGCCCCATCTTTAAAATATGAAGTTTTTGGTTCCTCTAGAAATGAACGAAGAGAAAGAATTCAAAAATTTAAGGGAAATATCTATATTACTTCGTATGGATTACTAAGAGAAGACTTAGAACTTTATAAAGATAAGAACTTTAGAATTTTTATCATTGATGAAGCTCAAAATATCAAGAATCCGAAAACTGGTTTAGCCCATGCAGTAAAAAGTATCAGTGCGGAAACAAAAATGGCTTTAACAGGAACCCCTATTGAAAATTCTATCGTAGAGTTATGGAGTATTTTTGATTTTATCATGCCAGGTTTTCTTTCTAGTTTGATGAAGTTCCAACAAAAATATAAAATTAAAGATAGTTTTGATGATGAAACCAATCAGTTATTAAGTAACTTAAGAACACAGATTCAACCATTTATTTTACGAAGAAAGAAAAAAGATGTAGTAAAAGATTTACCTGATAAAATAGAAAATAATATTTATATTGATTTAACCGAAGAACAGAAAAAAATATATGCAGCTGAAGTGAAATTTGCAAATGATGAAATGGACAAGATGATTAAGCATGGTGGATTTACGAAGAATAAGATGATGATTTTAAGTTTGCTTACTCGTTTAAGACAAATTTGTATTGACCCAAGAATTATTTTACAAAATTATAATGGGGGAAGTGCCAAGATTGAAAACTTAACTAAGATTATGAAAGAAGTCGTAGAAAACGGACATAAGATTCTTTTATTTACCAGTTTTAAAACTGCTTTAGAGATTGTAAAAGAAGAAATTTCTAAAGAGGGAATCACAAGTTATACAATTGCTGGGGATGTTCCAAGTAAAACAAGAGCAATGCTTGTTGATGCTTTTAACAAAGATAATACCAATGTGTTCTTGATTATGTTAAAGAGTGGAGGTACTGGACTTAACCTTACAAGTGCTGACGTGGTTATTCACTTAGACTTATGGTGGAACCCTCAAGCTGAAAATCAAGCAACAGATAGAACTCATCGTATTGGTCAAACAAAGAATGTAGAAGTCATTAAATTAATTTGTAAAGGTACCATTGAAGAAAAAATCTTGAAACTTCAAGAGAAGAAAAAATTGTTATCAGACAAGATGATAGAAGATGGCTTATCAGATCAAGAAATCTTAAAGAATATGACTGAACAAGATATTAGAGATTTACTTGCTTATGAAAATAAAGATTGATAAAAATAAAAAAGAAATTGCCTACGGCTCCCAGCGGAGCTAAGGCAATTTCTATAATTAGATTATAGAACATTTTTAAGGATATGTCAAATTTCTGATGTCCATTATCATTTGGCTTGATTTAATTCAAAATATAAATTCCAATATTTAGGTAAGTAGCAAAGATAGTCCAAATGATATATGGGATTAAAAGATATGCAGAAATATGCTCTTTTTTGAAATATAAAAGAGTTAAAAGAATGATTGAGGCAAGTAAAAGAAGAATCCAAAAAATAGAGAATAGACGAATCTTTAAAACAAAGAAGAAAATAGGCCATAGTAGATTAATAAAGAGTTGAATATAATGAAGTTTTGCTGTGAAATCAAATTCATACTTTTTTCGATAGAGATAGTAAGCGATACCCATGAGAAGATATAAAATGGTCCAAACAATAGGGAAAAGAATTCCAGGAGGAGCAAGAGGAGGTTTATTTAAACTTTCAAAGTCCATGCTTCCAGATATAAGAAAACCAACGATTCCGCCTAAGACTAAAGGTAAGAATATTTGGAAAATTGTTTTTATTTTTTCATTCATTTACATCACCTAGTATTACTATACGCGAAAAAGTTTAAAAATATGTTACAATGTTATGGGAAGTGATACCATGGATTACGAAAAACTTGTAGAAGAAGAATTAGAAAATCTACCAAAAAATAATTTAGAAAAAGTAGGAAATTTATATTTAACAAAATATCAACAACAAGTTTTGGAGGAATATCATATTCCTTATCAAACTTGTGGAAGTGCAAAAGAATTACTTTTTTTGCTTTCTGATATTGTTGATGAAGAAGAGTATGATGAATTAGAAAGCGTTGCGAATGAAATAGCAGAATTTAGTTATTATCACGAAACTAGAAAATAATTTTCCTTTTATTTAATTAAATAGAATTGACTTTCCTATATTTTCTAGATACACTCGATATGGGTTTGATAGAACAGACGATGCTTTCTTTGTCCCCTCTGTGTCGTTGTAGGTGGCACGGCGCGAGTGTAGAGTGTTCGTGGCGTAGCAGTAGTTTTCGCGTCGTTTGTGCAAGACTATTTTTCAAAAAAGTTTAAGATGATAAAACAAGAACAATAGAATCAAACCTAAAAGTCTTAATGACTTTTTATGTGATAGATAGGATTGGTGAGTAAATTTTTTGAAAATCAAAAACCTATCTTTTTTATAGTTTCATATATTTGTTTACATTTTCTTTACACATTTTACATATGTATATAAATTGTAAATTAAAATGATAAAAATACTCAAAAATGTAAAACAAGTGTACAATTTTTAATTTTTTTAAAGAAATTTGCATAAAAAAAAAGGAAATTGGCACTTTTTCTTGAATATATATATAGGAGGTGAATTCATGTTTGTAAAACTTATGAATGATAAGCTCTTTATGACTTTTTTTGGTGACCCTGAAAATATCTTTGCCATCGAATATTTTTTGGAATGTTACCGAAATTTAAAAAAGGGTTCTTTAAAGGGAAAAATTCATTTAGCTTTCGAGAAAACTCTTCAACGAAAAAATATCAAATCGAAAACAAATCGATGTGATATTGTAATCGTAGAGGATGATATAGTCACGAATATTGAAGCTTATACTCAATTTGGCAAAGATGAAATGTATAAAAGTGGAGTTTATGTTTGTAATTTAGGAGATTTCTTCTTATCTAAAATGAAAAAATATAAAACTATCAAGAAAATTGTCCAAATTAATATTGTTGAAAAATTAAGTGATGCCATATTAGAGAAACAATGTGAAAGTGCTCTAACAGTATTTCCTCTTACGGAAATGTTGGGAATTGTAATCATAAGGCTTGACATGCTGGATAAAGTAGATTATAATCATGGTGAAAGAACAAAAGATTATGTGACATTTCTGAAGTACTTGAAAGCACAAGATGAAGAAGAACGTATTTCTTTTGAGAAGAAAGGTAGGATTTATCAAAAAATGAATGAAAAAATTTTGAGTATTATAAGGGCTGAATTAAATCCCAATGATTTTGATCATGATTCATGGTGTGAAAAATTTGCTGAAAAACGTGGAATTGCTATTGGTGAGAACAAACTTATCCAAAAAATGATATCCAAAGGAAAAAGTGATGAAGATATCGCAAATACCACTGAAATTGATATTCAAAGAATTCGAGAACTACGTGCAGCAATGTCTTAAAGAGAAAGAATGGTTCTTTCTTTTTTTGCATCCTAGGAAATTTCATAAAAAAATATAAAAGCAAAAAAGCCTTATAAGCTTATCGTTCTTGTTTTTTTCTATGTAGTATAGTAAAATAATATCAGAAAGAAGGAACACTCATGAAAAAAATACCTTATGGAATTATTAATTATCAAGAACTAATAGAACAAAATTATTATTATGTAGATAAAACAATGTATTTAGAAAAATTGGAAGATGTTGGTAAAACTTTATTTTACTTACGACCAGGAAGATTTGGAAAAAGTTTATTTACAAGTATGATGTTTTATTATTATGATGTAAATAGTGAAAAATTGTTTGAAAATTTATTTCATGACACTTATGTTTATCAACATCCAACAGACGAAAAAAATAATTATTATGTTTTAAAATTTGATTTCTCAGGAATATCTGAAAAAAAAGAAGAAAACGATTTAAGGAAAAGTTTTAGAAATTGTGTTAACACTGGAATAGATGATTTTATACAAAATTATCATATTTCCTATAATTATAATAAAGAAGGGGATGCGGATGATATTATAAGATCTTTCTTACAATATTTAAAAGGATTAAACTTAGAACATAAAATTTATATTATTGTAGATGAATACGATAATTTTACAAATGCTATTTTAGAAGGAAATGCAGAACAATTTAAAGATATTGTTGGAGGTATTGTCAAAAGTTTTTATGCAAATATAAAAATATATGTAAAAGAAGGTATAGTAGGAAGATTCTTCGCAACAGGAATATGTCCAATTACACTAGACTCTATGACAACAGGATTTAACATAGCAAGTGATATATCTAATGATTTGGAATTTAATAGTATGATAGGGCTTACTCATGAAGAAGTAAAAGAATTATTAAATGATGTCGTATTAGGAAAAGATAGAGAAAAAATTTATCAATTAATGATTGAAAATTATGATGGCTATTTATTTCATAAAGATGCCAGTGAAAGAGTATTTAATGCGACATTGGTTATGTATCTATTAAATTATTACCAAAGATATCAAAGCATTCCAAAAAGTCTTATGGATAAAAATATTGTATCAAATTATGGGAAGATTGGAAACTTATTAAAATTACAAAATAATTCTTATTATGAAGAAATATTAGAACAATTATTAAAAGAAGATAAGATTACTGGAGAACTTATTAACAATTTTAATTTGTTAGTTCCTTTTACTCAAGATGATATTATAAGTCTACTTTATTATTTTGGATATTTAACAATTAAAGAAAAAAATATATGGAATGAAAAAACAGTATTTCAAATACCAAATAAAGTAATGAAAGATGCTTATGAAAACTATTTTATAAATTTAGTAAATTTAAAAATAAATGAAGGAAAAGAAGAAGAATACTTTAAAGAACTATTAGAGGAAGGAACTATTCATAAATTAACTTCATATGTCACAGAAATAATGAATCAAATAGATAATCGAATGTTTTTAAATTTTGATGAAAAATATATTCAATTTATTTATACAATTTTATTAAGACATAATGCTTTATCCGTTTATACAGAATATCCTTGTAATAATGGTTATGTAGATATTTGTATATTATCAAAAGAAGAATTAGCAAAATATAATGTTTTGATTGAACTAAAATATTTAAAAAAGAAAGAATATAGTAAAAAAGAAATAGAAAATAAAGAACAAGAAGGAAAAACACAATTAGAGAATTATGGAAAAGATAGTAGACTTCCTACTCCATTAAAAAAATATTTAGTCATATTCGTTGGAAGAGATTGCAAGTTATTGGAAGAAATTGATTAATTCATTCTTCTTTTTTTATTTTCTTTTTTTTTGAAGAATAAATTCCTTTGTTAAATAAAGTTAATAAAAACAATGTGTCTAAAGATGTTTAAAAAAGAGAACGCACCGAA
>CANPXO010000041.1 GCA_947586205.1 uncultured Bacilli bacterium | reverse complement strand
TTAGAAGAATCGGATGTATCTTACATTTCAAAAGTAACCGGTTTATCTATTGAGAATATTGAAGAACTTAAAAATAGCTAAAGTATAATTTATTAATTCATGAAGATTTTAAAAGAAAAGATTTAGTTATGATATTAGCAGCAAACAAAAAAGATTTAAAACAAGCAAAGAGAGTTGCAAAACGCTGGTCTTCTGTGGATAGGGAAAGATTTGTTGCCTATGGTGAAGGGAAAGAGGACATGGCTGAAGAAATTGCAAATGCCATTGTAAAAAAAATTATGATAAGCTTGCGTGTCTTACAGGTTTATCCATAGCTGAAATCAAAAATTTTCAACAAAGTTAATAACTTATCTTTTATGTGAATTCTTATTCACATTTTTTTATGCTTTTTTATTCTGTATTTATATTAATATCTTTTATTTTATTAACTTATAAACACAGTGTGGATAACTTTTATAAACATTTACACACTTGTTCACATTACTGTGAATTAAAAAAATGTTGATAATGTGGATAAGTGCTAGAAAGTTCGATTTCATATGATGTTTTTCTGTTGATAACTTGTGGATAACGTGTTAATATAAATTTTGTACTTTTCAAGTGATTAAAAAAAGTGTACAATGAAATTGGTAGTTTGAATGAAGTGAAGCGGGGTGGTTAAATGGATGAAAAGACTCTATGGCAATCTGTTTTAGATGAGATTATTCCAGAAGTTAATTCTGCATCCTTTAACGCTTGGTTTCACGATTTAGTTCTTGTGAAAATTGAGGATACAAAAGTCTATATACAGGTTCCTTTAGAAATACATAAAAAAATATTAAGTACAAATTATTATGATTTAATTGATAATGCTTTTTATAAGGTTACAAGTCGTAACTATGAATTTGAATTCTTGTTAAAAGAAGAACTTAGTGCCTTAAATGTTCAACCAAAAGTGGAAGAACAAGAAATACCTCAAATACAAAATGTGGATAATGTGGATAACTTTGTTCAAAGTGAACAACTCTTTGTTCCTAAAGAAGAAGTATCACTTAAAAACGACGAACCTTGGGATACAAACTTAATTGAAAATTTGAATTTTGATAACTATGTTGTAGGAGATTCTAACCGGCTTGCTAAAATGGCCGCGATGATCGTGGCAGAGCATCCTGGAGAAGTGCATAACCCGTTATTTATCTACGGAAAAAGTGGACTTGGAAAAACACATTTAATGCATGCGATAGGTAATTATATTGTAAAAAACTCTAAGAAAAAGGTGCTTTATACAACAAGTGAAATGTTTAAAGATGATTATATTAATATCTCCAATAGCGGAGGAAATAACTTTCAAGTTGCCTCTGATTTTAAGAGAAAATATCGAGACATTGATGTTCTTATTATTGATGATATCCAGTTGTTAATTGGTGCGGAAAAGACACAAGGAGAATTTTTCCATACCTTTAATACTCTTCATCAAGCGAATAAACAAATTATTATTAGTTCTGATCGAAGCCCAAATGATTTGAAATTACTTGAAGAAAGACTTACCAGTCGGTTTCAATGGGGACTTACTGTGGATATCTATCCACCAGACTTTGAACTTCGATGTAACATTATTAAAGCAAAACTTAAGAACATGAGTATTTCAGCAAAAATTGAAGAAAGTGTGATTGAGTATATTGCAAATACTTTTCAAAATGATGTTCGATACTTAGAAGGTGCTTTAAATCGACTGATGTTTTATACTTCCATGATGGTTCCGGATAAAATAGACTTTAACTTTGCAGTAGAAGCCTTGGGAGATTATGGAAATAGTAACATTTATAAAACGAATAGTATTGAGGGAATTCAAAATGCGGTGGCAGAATACTACCATATTACAGTGAATGATTTGAAAGGGAAGAGACGGAACGTAAAAGTAGCATATCCAAGACAAATCGCGATGTATTTATCGAGAGTTCTTACTGAAGAAAACTTAAATCGGATTGGGTTTGAGTTTGGTGGAAGAGACCATTCCACAGTTATCCACGCTTATGATAAAATTAGTCAAGATTTAAAGACGAATAAAGCATTGGAAGGGGAGATTAAAGAGATACAAAATAAGATGTAATGTGAATAATTTTTAAAGATGTGGAAAGTTATCCACGACAAAATTCGACAAAAGAGTACGGTATCATGGGTAGTTGTAAAAGTTATCCACGTTATCCACCGTATTAATAATATGAATATATAAATATAAAAAGAAAGAAGGAAAAAAAATGAAATTTGCGATTGAAAAAAACATATTATTAGAAAACTTAAATAATGTAGCAAGAGGTATCTCTGCAAAGAATGTAATTCCAGTATTAAATGGAATTAAGTTTGAATTAACGGAAGAAGGACTTACGTTAATGGCAAGTGATAGTGAGCTTACGATTGAAACATTTATTGAAAGTAAACTTATTAAGAATATAGAAAGTACAGGAACTATTATTATCAGTAGTAAGTATATTTTGGAAATTATCAGAAAAATGCCTAGTGAAGTGATTAACTTTGAAATGATGGATAGTTTAAAGATTAAGATTTATTCTGATTTTAACCAATATAATTTGAATTGTTTAGACCCAAGTGAATATCCTAGTATTAAACTTATTACTCATAAAGATCCGATTGTTTTAAAGAGTAGTGTACTTAAAGAACTTATTAACCAAACGTCTTTTGCTATTTCTACTCAAGAGTTAAGACCAATTTTAACTGGTTTAAATATTAAGATTAATGGAGATATGCTTGAATGTTTAGGAACCGATTCTTATCGTTTGGCAAAGAAAAATATTAAGATTGATACTCCTGTTGAGGGAGATGTAAACATTGTTATTCCAGGAAAAAATGTGACTGAACTTGAACATATTTTGATGGATGATGAAGAAGATGTGAATATGCATGTGTTTAATAACCGTGTGTTATTCCAATATAAAAATATTAAGTTTCAAACGAATTTGTTGTCTGGAACATTCCCAAATACAAGTAATTTAATTCCAACGGAATTTGAGATTATTGTTCAAACAAAAAAGAATGATTTTCTTGGTGCCGTTGATAGAGCATCTTTGCTTACACAGGGAAAAGAAAAGAATATTATTAAGATGAAAGTTGAAAATAAGGAAATGATTATTAATTCTTATGCTTCAGAAGTTGGTAAGACAGAAGAAAAGATTCAAATTGATACTAGTGCAACAGCAAGTATAGATATTTCTTTCAGTGCGAAGTATATGATGGAGGCTTTAAAAACAATTAAAGAAGATGATATCTTGATATTACTTAATAATGATGTAAAGCCTCTTGTGATTAAGTCTGTTTCTGATGAGTCTTTGATACAACTTATTTTACCAGTTAAGACTTATTAATAGTGTTTTTAGACCAAATGAAAAGGTTTTGTTAGTTAGCAGAACCTTTTTTTTGTACTTCTTTTTGATCTGTTCTTCCTAATAAGTAGTCCATAGATACATTATAGTAAGAGGCAATGTGGAAAAGTTTATAAGTTGTTGGAATATTTGTCCCCTGTTCATAATGAGCATATGTTCTTTGAAAAAAGCCTATCTTTTCAGCTAGAGCAGACTGAGATAAATGATTTTCTTTTCGTAAATCTAAAAGTCTTTTCTGCATCGTGGATAAGTCTATTTTATTTGATGTTGTGAGAATATTTTTTTCCGTTCTTCCAAGTAAGTAGTCAATGCTTACCTTATATATATTTGCTAATTCATTTATTTTATCTAGGGGGATGTCGTTGATACCTCGTTCCCATTTAGAATAGGTGTCTTCTTTAATATTTAATTTTTGGGCAACATCATGTTGTTTTAAATTGTGGTCTAGGCGTAGGTCTAGTAGCATTGGTTCAATGTCTCTCATTAACATCACCTGGTTAACATGTTAGTATTTTATATTAAATCGCTTGACAAATCGGATTGTATAGTCTAAAATGTGTTTTAAGATAATAGAAATAGGAAGGTTTTAAGGGTATGAAATTAAAGAGATTTAAAGAGAAAGATAATAAAAGAACAAGCATCATCATATTTACCTTAATATGTATTCTATTAGTATCAGGTGTCATACTATATCGAACATTTGCAATATTTGAAGTGAAAACAAGCCAGAATGTAATTAAAGGGACAGTTCAAGACCCTGAAAATATTTACTTTGCTTTTTATGTGAATAATGAGATACAAAAAGAGATGCCTCAGAAAGGGAGTGGATATATATTAGATGAAGAAGAAAGTTATTGTGGGGTTACTGGGGAAAATGACTCAAACATAAAAATATCATTAACAGAAGATTATACAGTACATGTGAGTGGAATGACTTCTTCTAGAACGAAATGCAATTTATATTTTGTAAAAGGGGCTTTTATGTTAGGAAAACCAATCAAAGCTGTAACAAATGGAGAAGGTCTTTATGAAGTAACGCATGAGGATACAAGTGGAACCATAAATGATACTGGTTTTAAAGAAACAGAATTTCGATATGCAGGTAATAATCCAAACAATTATGTAACATTTAATGATGAATCATGGAGAATTATTGGACTTGTGAATGTCATGACAAGTGAGGATAAGGTAGAACAAAGAGTCAAGATTACTAGAAATGAAAGTATAGGCAAGTATAGTTGGGATACAAATAATATTAATGATTGGACTCAGGCAAGTGTACAACAATTATTAAATACTGGAAATTATTATGAAAATGATTTATCTGAAAGTGCCAAACAAATGATAGATGAAAATATTTTTTGGAATATTGGTGGCGTTAGAGATTATGGCGAAGTTTTAATTAATAAATGGTATATTATGGAAAGATGGGATTATGGCCATACTGGTTATGCAAATATTTGGAAAGGAAAAATCGCTTTAATTTATCCAACAGATTATGGTTATGCTACTACTGGTAATCAGAGTACAACAAGAGAAATGTACTTACAACACCCACTTTATAATAGAGATGCAGAATGTGCAGATGGGGATTGGCTATTTGATTCCACACAAGATCGATGGACACTTACTCATCGAGCAGCATATACATATGATACAATACGTATTTTTCATTCTGCTGAATCTTATGGCTGGGTTCGTGGAAGTACAGGTATTATTCAAGCACATGCCATTTATCCTACTCTTTATCTAAAAACAAATGTTAAAATTCTGAATGATGGACAAGATGGTAGTGAAAGTAAACCTTATCATTTACAACTGATATTATAAAAAGTTAATAGGAAAATGTTTTAAATGGCATTTTCATTTTATTTTTTTGAAAATTTTGTTTCGTTCTTCCTTTTTTCGACAAGTTTCGACTCTCCCTATGTGCTATTCTAAAGTCAATTTCATTTTTTTGGAGGAGGAATTATCATGAAAGAATATGAAATTAATATTGATACACTTGCTTTAATTCCTATTGAAGATAACATTACTCAAGTGTATGAAGTTCATGGGGACTTTTTAGTACGTGATTCAACAACTAACATTATTGAACATAGTTGTCGTTATTATGGAAGTAGCTTGGAAGGAAGAAAAAAGGGGACAGAAGAGATTATTGGAGTAAAGTATAAAGCTCCTATCATTGTGGAAGAGTCAAATGAAATGATATTTTTTCCGATGACATCCATTCGTAAACAAGATACGGTGTGGATAAGTTTAAATCATATTTTGGAATACCGAAGAGGGTATGGAGGAGTGGAAATTGTGTTTAAAAATAACAAGAGTTTAATACTATCTTCTTCCTATGGAGTTTTGGATAATCAAGTTCTTCGTTCTACACGTTTGGAAAGTGCTTTGAGAGTAAGAAAAAATGTAAAAAATCGTTTTAAAATAGAAAATAATATGTTATAATTAATTTAGGTATAGGAGTATTAATGTACCTATTCTTTTTCTATAAATGAGGTTTAAGGGGCAATAATATGAAAATAGAAACATTAAAGTTAATTCATTTTCGAAATTATGAAAAATTAGAAGTTACATTTCATCCTACATTAAATCTTATTTATGGAAAAAATGGTTCAGGAAAAACAAATTTGGTAGAAGGAATTTATGTTCTTGCTTTGACACGAAGTTTTCGACTTGTTGGGGATAAAACATTAATTCTGGATGGCAAAGAGGCTTGTAAAGTTTCGGGAAGTGTTGTTAATCGTTCAAAATCTACGTTTTCTGTCCTTATTAGTAAAGATGGAAAAAAAGTGAAAGTTGACGATAACCCTGTGGCTAAAATAAGTGATTATATTGCTAAAATACCGATTGTGTTATTTCATCCTGATGATTTAAGGTTTATTAAAGACACTCCAAGTACCAGAAGAAAAACTTTGAATATTTCCATCTCTCTTATGAATTTAGAATATTTGAAGGTTCTTAATCAGTATAAAGTTCTTTTAAAACAGAGAAATGCTTATTTAAAACAGATGGCTATTAATGGAAGACTTACAAGTGATTATTTAAGTGTTCTCACGGAGAAACTTGTGGATACAGGAATGTATTTATATCAAAAAAGAAAGAAGTATTTGGAAGATATTTCTAAATATTTGAATGAATTTTACAAAAGAATTAGTACTGTTGATGGACTTAAGTTAGAGTATATTTCTGATTATTCAAAAAAGAGTCGAGATGAGATTTTAGAAATGTATGAAAAGAATTTGCAAAAAGATTTGAGTTTTGGTAAAACTAATTTGGGAGTTCATACAGATGATTTGAGGTTTTTGCTTAAGGAAAAAGACTTAAAAGAATATGGGAGTGAAGGGCAACAAAAAAATGCAATTATTGCCTATAAGTTTAGTGAACTGGAATTATTTAAAGAAAAAATGGGAAGTTATCCGCTGTTTATTTTGGATGATTTGTTTAGTGAATTAGATGAAGAAAAGGTTACGAATATTTTAAGACTTCTTTCTTCTGATATTCAAACATTTATTACGACGACGGATTTGAAACATTTTTTGACTTTAGATAGTTTTCCGTATAAAAGTTTTTTGATTGATAAAGGAAGAATTGTGGAGGAGAAAGTACATGGAAGATGAAAAAGTAAAGAACCAATATGGGGATGATGCGATTCAAGTTTTGGAAGGACTAGAAGCAGTTCGTAAACGTCCGGGAATGTATATTGGAAATACAAATGAAGCAGGACTTCACCATTTAGTTTGGGAAATTGTTGATAATGCGGTTGATGAGGCTTTAGCTGGATATTGTGACGACATTGAAGTGGAGATTGGCAAAGGAAACGTGATTACCGTTAAGGATGATGGACGTGGAATGCCGACTGGAATTAATGCGAAGACTGGTTTATCAACGATTGAAACCATTTTTACCGTGTTACATGCTGGTGGTAAATTTGGTGGTGGAGGCTATAAGGTTTCTGGTGGACTTCATGGTGTTGGAGCAAGCGTTGTAAATGCTTTATCTGATTGGTTAGAGGTTCGAGTTTATCGTGATGGAGATGTTCACATGATGAGATTTGAAAACGGTGGGCATCCAGTAGGACCTTTAGAGGTTATAGACCATTGCAGTGAGGATAGAACTGGGACTACAGTGACGTTCCATGCAGATCCAACAATGTTTGAAACGACAGTTTATAATTGGGATATTTTATATAAGAGATTACAAGAGATGGCATTCCTTAATAAGGGAGTACGTATTACTTTAATAGACCATAGGGAAGATGAGAAAAAGGAAATTTTTCATTATAATGGGGGAATTATTGAATATGTAAATATGCTTAATAAGAATAAGACTCCACTTTTTGATGATGTTGTGTATGTTGAGGGTAGAGAAGACGATATTTTAATTGAAGTTGCGATGCAATATAATGATACGTATAATCCAGCTATTTATTCTTTTACGAATAATATTCATACAACGGAAGGTGGAACCCATGAGGATGGTGTAAAACAAGCTTTAACAAGAGTGATTAATAATTATGCGAAGAATGCTAAGCTTTTGAAAGATAATGATGACCCTTTAACGGGTGATGATGTTCGTGAAGGTGTCGTTATGATTATTTCTTGTAAGCATCCAAATCCTCAGTTTGAAGGACAAACGAAGACAAAACTCGGTAATAGCGAGGTTCGTAAGATTGCTAGTGATGTGTTTGGTAATGGATTTGAACGATTCTTGATGGAAAATCCTGAGGCTGCAAGGCTTATTGTAGAGAAGTGTATGACAGCTTCTAGAGCGAGAGTCGCAGCTAAAAAAGCAAGAGAAATGACAAGACGTAAGGGAGACCTTGATGTTACTAATTTCTATGGAAAATTAAGTGATTGTAAAAGTAAAGACCCAAAGGAATGTGAAATCTTTTTAGTCGAGGGTGATAGTGCAGGTGGTTCTGCTAAAAAAGGAAGAAATAGTATGACACAAGCTATTTTGCCTCTTCGTGGTAAGATTTTAAATGTAGAAAAAGCTAGACTTGACCGAGCTTTATCTAATGAAGAAATTCGTACTATTATCACGGCTTTTGGTACAGGAATTGGGGAAGAATTTGATTTAAATAAACTTCGTTATGATAAGATTATTATTATGACCGATGCCGATGTGGATGGAGCACATATCAGAGTCCTTTTATTAACGCTTTTTTATCGGTTTTTTAGACCTATTGTAGAAGCTGGACATGTTTATGCAGCTCAACCTCCTTTGTTTAGTATTAAACATGGAAAAACGATTAAATATGTGTTAACTCCAGAGGAAAAAGATGAGTATGTTGCTAGTTTATCTCCGAATACGAAGTATGAGATTGGCCGAATGAAAGGTTTAGGAGAGATGGATGCTGATGAGTTGTATGAGACCACAATGGGTATTGAAACACGTGTATTAAGACAAATTACGGTGGAAGATGCCATTGAAGCTGATAATATGTTTTCATTACTTATGGGTGAGGAAGTTGACCCTAGACGTAAGTTTATTGAAGAGAATGCAACTTATGCTGAGTTGGATATTTAGGGAGGTTTTGTATGGATAAGATTGAAAAAAATAATATTGTTCAAGAGATAAAGGATTCATTTATTGATTATTCGATGAGTGTTATTACGTCTCGTGCTTTGCCTGATTTAAGAGATGGATTAAAACCTGTTCATCGTCGTATTTTGTTTTCGATGTATCAATCTGGTTATACATTTGATAAACAGCATAAGAAGTGTGCACGTATTGTTGGTGATGTTATGGGTAAATTTCACCCACATGGCGATTCTTCGATTTATGATGCTTTAGTTCGTATGGCTCAAGATTTTAGTTTCCGTTATCCACTTGTTGATGGGCATGGTAACTTTGGTAATATGGATGGTGATGGTGCAGCTGCTATGCGTTATACAGAAGCACGTATGGCTAAGATTACCAATGAACTTCTTCGTGATTTAAATAAAGATACTGTTAATATGACTCCAAACTTTGATGAGTTGGAAGAAGAGCCTACTGTTTTACCTAGTAGATTTCCGAATATTTTGGTTAATGGTACAATGGGTATTGCTGTTGGTATGGCAACGAATATTCCTCCTCATAATTTAGGAGAAGTGATTGATGGATGTGTTGCATATATTGATAATCCAAATATTGATACAGATGGGTTAATGCAACATATTAAAGGGCCTGATTTTCCAACGGGGGCAATTATTTTAGGAAATTCTGGTATTCGTAAGGCTTATGAAACAGGACGAGGAACGATTACGATTCGTTCAAAGGCAAGTATTGAAGAGAAAAATGGAAAATATTCGATTATTTTTGATGAAGTTCCTTATGGAGTTAATACTTTAGAGCTTAAAAATAAGGTTGCTGAGCTTGTTCATAATAAAATCATTGATGGCATTTCTGATTATCATTCTGATTTGAAAGATGGTATTAAGATTACGATTACTTTGAAGAAGGATGCTAATCCTCAAGTTGTACTTAATAATTTGTATAAACATACAGCTTTTCAAACGACATATGGTATCATTTTATTGATGATAGACCAAGGTGTACCTAAAACTTTGGGATTACGTGATATCATTAGTAAGTATATTGATTTTCAAAAGGAAGTTATTATTCGTAGAACTCAATTTGATTTAAAGAAGGCTCAAGATAGAGTTCATATTTTAGAGGGTTTAAAGATTGCTCTTGACCATATTGATGAAGTTATTAAGGTTATTCGTGGTAGTAGAACGGATGATGATGCAAGGGATGGATTGATGTCTAAGTTTGGATTAGATGAAATTCAAGCCAATGCAATTTTGGAAATGAGACTTCGTCGTTTAACTGGCTTAGAGAAAGAGAAGATTGAAGAAGAACTTGCTGATTTGTTACAAAAAATTGAGGAATATAAAGCAATACTAGCAAGTGAGGAAAAAGTTTTAGCAATTATTCGTTCTGAACTTCTTGAAATCAAAGATAAATATGCGGATGAACGTCGTACTCATATTGATATGACAGCCATTGAGTATATTGAAGATGAGTCTTTAATTCCTGAAGAAAATATTATGATTGCTTTAACGAATAAAGGTTACATTAAGAGAACGACAAGTGATACTTTTAAATCACAGAATCGTGGTGGTGTTGGTGTTAAGGGTATGGCAACGAATGAAGAAGATTTTGTGGAACATTTACTGAACTTATCCACACATGATTATGTACTCTTCTTTACCAATAAAGGTAAGGTGTACCGCTTAAAAGGTTATGAGATACCTGAGTTTAGTAGACAATCTAAAGGAATACCAGTTATCAACTTACTTCAGATTGATAAAGATGAATCTATTAATTCATTAATTCGAATTAGTCCAGACGATGACACTTATAAATACTTGTTATTCGCGACTAAGAAAGGTATTGTTAAGAAAACGGCTATTTCAGAGTTTGATAATATTCGAACGAATGGTAAGATATGTATTACACTTCGTGAAACAGATGAACTTATTAGTGTTCGAAAGACTACTGGAAAAGACTTGGTTTTACTTGGTTCTAGTTCAGGTAGAATGGTTAAGTTTACTGAGGATGCTTTAAGAGTTATGGGTAGAACGGCAAGTGGTGTTCGAGGCATTAATTTAGGTGAAGAAAATTCATGTATTGGTGCTGAGGTTGCAACAGATGAAGATAAGATATTGATTGTAACTGAAAAGGGCTATGGAAAACAAACAATTGTTTCTGATTATCGACAAACTTCTAGAGGAAGTAAGGGTGTGAAGGCACTTAATATTACTGAAAAGAATGGTTCGATTGCATCATTTAAAATTGTAGAAGAAAATTCAGATGTTGTTATTATTACAAATACAGGTATGTTGATTCGATTACCGTTGGAACAAGTTTCTACGTTGGGTAGAGTGACGCAAGGTGTTCGACTTATCCACTTAAAGGATAATCAAAGTGTATCAACGATAAGCATTGTAGAACATGAAGAGAAAGAAGAAAGTTCTGAAGTATCAGAAAATATTGAATCTATTAATACTGAAGAGACTAGTGAAGAATAAAGCTAGTTTCTTTTTTATATATTATATATCAGACAAATGTTCGTATAATTTAGTTATGCACATGTAATTTTTAATGTTCCACGTGGAACATTAAAAGAGATATCAACATAGATATACAATGTTTCACGTGAAACATTGATTAATAATGAGATACTAAATTAAAGCAATACGTTTATATGATGTTCCACGTGGAACATCGTGTACTATTTATAAAAATAATTTAAATTTGATAATGTATTACAAGACAATATTCTATTTTTTAAAATAATTTTTAATGTTAATATCACAAAAATGTTTATAAGTTTAATGTTTCACGTGAAACATTAAACTATTTTTTATTTAAATTTATAATTTAATGCATATTGTAATTGTATTATTTCTATATATTATTTATTTTTGTTAATAACTCAATGTTCCACATGGAACATTGAAAGATGTTACTATTTTGATTAAAATTAATTAAATATTGCGTTTAATGATTATTATATTTATTAGAAAATTTTTGCTTTTGAATATTTTTTCTATAAAAATGTGTAATTTTTTCATTTAGTGATTTTTAAATTTTAAAAAATTTAATTGTTTATAACCTTATGTTCCACGTGGAACATAAGGTTGAATCTAATTAATTAGCAATTTATAGAAATGATAATTTATTTATTTAAATTTACTTATTATGATATGTGTGAATAACTAATGTTTCACGTGAAACATTGATTCATAAGTATATTTTATTTTAATTAGATAAATTTAATTATTTACTAAATATTTTTAATTATTTATTTTTGTGAATTTCTTTATTTTTATATAATTTTAATGTTCCACGTGGAACATTGAGTGTTCATAAGCTTATATAACAATACAAAAATGTAAAAAAGTATCATCTATCATTGCATATAAACTTAAAATTCTTATTAATGTTACAAATTATAATGAAGTATCTAATGAATTTTATACAAGATTTGAATGTTTCACGTGAAACATTAACGTAAGTAAACTTTATATATCTAAAATTATATAATAATCATCAATGTTCCACGTGGAACATATGTATATTTAACGAACATT
>CANPXO010000040.1 GCA_947586205.1 uncultured Bacilli bacterium | reverse complement strand
TACCCTTTATCAAATAACCGTCAAATAAATTCTTTTCTTAAGAAAACAACTTCGACTATTTTCATGATTAGTTCATTTCTTTAAATAGGATTATGATGAACAGTACATGATTTGTTTAATGTACTTCAACCTAATTTCATTTTAAATTCCTATATAAATATTGACTTATAAATATTTCAATAATTGATAGCAACGCTAATATTATTATAACTATAAGCATCGGATGACTTACTAAAATTGCAGTAAAACTTAAATCCATTATTGTTCGAACTATTTTTCTTAATAAATCTAATATAGTTAATAATGTTTGCTGTTGGAACTTTTCAGATTTTTTCAGTGCTAAATCTTGCATATATGCTTTAAATGGATCCCGTATAAATAGAATTATAATGTAACCCAAACTCATAATAATAATTTTTAAAATAACAGAAAAAGAAATAAAATATCCTATTATCATTAAACCAAGTGACAAAGTCAAAAAGAAAGGTAAAATAATTCCAACTTTATCTTTATACTTTTTTTGTATTTTATTAAATAAAATATTTGAAATTACTCTTATAACTCTAGAAATACATAAAATAATTCCAATGATTAATACGGTTTTTTCCACATTATAATTTTTTAATAATTCTTGTTGAATAAATAACTTGCCATTAGATTGTCCAGAATTTACAATAGGATAAAATAAACCGTATGAACATAATATAAAGAATAAAACTTTTGAATATGTCATATTATAATTTACTTTTTTTAACTTTTCCTGTTTTGTTTTTTTTAAATCTTGAATGTCAGAATAATCAACCATATAAAATGATAAAATAAAACATATGATACAAAATATTATACAGCCAATCATCGGCAAATAATTATTGATATTAAACATAATACTCGCAATAAAGGAGATTATCATCGTAACAACTGCATAAATTGTATTTGCTTTAGTTCTATAATTTATATATTGGGATTCTTTTTTTTGTAACTCTAAATTATTTTTTAATATAGCATTTACCATTTCTTGAAAAGTAAAAGCTATTTCGTAAATTATTTTTCCAATTAGAAGAATAATATAATTTGTCCCAAAAGTAAGTAATATACTAGAGATTAGAAATAATAATGATCCAATTCTTACCGATTTTGTATTTCCTATCTTTTTTATAATTTGAAGTAAAGGGATCTGCAGAATTATACACGTTAACAATGAAATTGATGTTAGTGACACTATTTGTGAAGCATTAAGATGTTTAACAATTGTTAAAAATAAAGTATCAATAGCAATCCAAAATAATAAATCTCCTGATAATCCTGCAAACCATGGAAATATTTTAATAAATTTATCTATTTTGCTATTATCTGTCATTATAAATACACCTACTAACATATGATTAACAAAATTATACTAAAATTCAAAATATTTTAATATATCTTTTTATAAATTTATTTCCCCATTGTATTTTATCCTCAATCACTTTTCCAATATAAAAATACAAATCCATTACACTAGTATTACCCGATTGGAATATTGCTAATTGCGTTTCTTCAATTTTCAATACTATATCCTTTATAATAGTTTTAAAATTTTTCACTTCAGTTGCTAACATTTTAAATTCTCTTTTTAATTTTGCAGACGCATCCGCAAAATTATTATTAAATCACTAATATCTAGTCATATTTATTATTACCTTCTTAAATATCAATTTACATTTTTAGACTGAAAGTTAACATTCTTTTTACTGTCTAGTTTCTGTTCTTCCTTTAAATATTGATAAGGAAGTGCATTTTTACTAGATATGGCTGATTGATGTGTTTCTTGTTCATAAGACATTCGAGCAGCATTAGCTACTTTACCACCACGTGCAGCAACTTTCATATTTTCATTAAGTCCATAAGGATGCTCATTTGTTGCAATATCACGAGCTGCAATTTCACCAATATTAGTTAATGCGATTTCAATATCTGTCATATTATCTCTTAATGATTCTTTTCTAAGACCTTTAAAATCCTTATATTCACTTGCTTTCATACCAGACCATTCTTTATATATTTCATTTGTAAGCATTGCATATTCGACAGGCTTTTCAATGCCTCCATCTTTCCATATATCAGTTAATTTAAATCGATCCACAATACTAATGAGTCTCTTTTTAATCCATTCATCTGAATAACCTTTACTACGATAATAATTAACAACTCTATTAGCAGCTATTTCTGGATTAAATACTTCATCAATTCTTTCACTACCTAAGTTAGCAAGCCAAACCTTAAATGGCTCCGCCTTAGGCGAAGAAACTGATTCAATTAGTCTTAAAATTCCTTTGGTATCTAAAGTATCAGTGTTATAAAATTTTCCATCTTTTTTAGATTTCATTTTCAGTTGCACGATTTTTTCGTGCAACTCACTACCTTCTTCTTGGAGTTTTCTTTTTAAATCACTCCAATAATTTCTTGGTATATGAGCATTGGTTAATGCAGCAATAACATCTACCACACTAAAATAATAATCTTCTTTTTCACTGTCCCAGATGCTTCTTATTTCATTTCCTTCAAATAAATTTGAAATGGTTTCTAATTTGTTTTGAATCATATAAAATCCCTCCTAGCAAAAATCATTATACAGTACATTTTACTGTGTGTCAATATGTTTAACATAATACAAAAAAACAAGCTAAATACATAGCCTGCTTACACATTTTTTTCTATACTATCAGTTCCAATCTACATACACATATATCCTTTTTGTATGTAAAATGGAACAATATTTTTATCCAATTCTTTATCCTAAGAAATCAAGTAGTCTACTATCTTTCTTTAATAATATTTTTACTACAATAATAAGTAATGAAAAAATATCCTCCATAAATAAAAACCAAAATAATAGCTGTTGCAATAATGGATGGAAGTAACTCATCTGTTCCAAACACTTCTAATATTTTCACCGCAAACATAATACCAAAGATAGAATGAATGAAAGCAAGAATTAAAGGTAAAGCAAAGGAAATTGCAATTTGTCTAAATAATGCTTTATGAATGAGTTTCTCATCTGCCCCAATTTTACGTAATACACAAAATCTTTCTTTATTATCACTACTTTCAGATAATTCTTTTAATCCCAAAATAGCTGTACAACTAATTAAAAAAATGACTCCTAAATAGAGACCAATAAATGTTACCATCGCAGATAAACCTACTGTTGTTTCTTTAATCGCTAATTTGGTAGAACCGCTAGGAAGTAAATATTCTTTTGCTTTTGCAGTATGATCTAACTCATTTATACGGTTTTCAAGATTTGTGATTTCTTCCCTATCCGTTATTTGATAATTTCCAATCAAATGATTTTGATACAAATATTCTTCATCAATGATTTCATCAGCCACTAGAATGATACCTGTATTAATATGTTGACTAGACATTTCTAGAAATCCATCTTGACATGTTCCATATTTAGGTTTTAAAGTATGTCCAAACAAAGAGATTTCTTCTTTATTTTCTAAAGCTACATTTCGAACTTTCACCATAGATTTAAAGTCTGCAACAATGATGTATTCATCCCTATTTAAAGAATATTCTTGATTTCCATAAAGTCTTGCTACTTTATTATAATCACTGATTTTCATAATAGGTTCTCTTGTATCATAAGCTAGAAAAGGAAACTGTGTTCGGATACTTTCTAACCTTGAACCTAGCGTATGATTTAAAGTTAATTCAGATGTGGCATAAGTATTTACTTCAATATACTCTTTAAAATAAGAAGTAATATCAAAATCAAATAGTTCAAAGACTTCTTTCGCGGTATAATGTAAATTCTTTATCTGTGAATCATTATATCCATAATTTTTATAATAAGGATAATCTTTCTCTCCATTCATTGGCACGGTAAACATGGCATCTACTGGAGCAAGTTTTTTAATGTTGGCATTCATCGAGTTTTTCATTGTAAGACAAAAAGATAACAAACAAATCGTAATAAATAACATCAAGCAGATAATCGTCGTGGAAAAGACTGTCGTATTAATCTTACTTGAAAATTGTCTTAACGTAAAACTATTTAAACCTTTATAATAATATTTTTTGATACTTTGAACAAATCTTAAAATCAAACCTGATAAAGACCAAAAGATAAAAAAGGTAGATAAAATTCCCATAGCAATAGGTTTTAAAATATCAGTCACTTCTTGTAAAGTTAAAAACTCTGCTGTAACCCTATGATAGGCTTTCCCAAGAACAATGGAAGAAATAATAAAGATTAAAATACAAAGATAAGGATTTTTAAGTTTTACTTTTTCACTTGTTTTAGCCCCATTTAATAAATCAATCAATTTACATTTACTTACACTTACCGTATTAAAAATCATCACAATCAAATACATAATACCAAAATAAAGGATGGTTTTTATACAAGCTGAAGTAGAAAACACAAAAGCAAATTGAGTAAGGTTTGCTTCAAACATGTTGGCAACGACCAAACTCATTACTTGGGATAAAAGGACACCTACAGCAAGACCAACAATTAAAGATAAGATACCAATCAATAGAGTTTCAAAGAACAGAATGAAAGATATTTTTCTTTTACTCATACCAAGAGTCAAATAAACTCCAAACTCTTTGTCACGTCTTTTCATTAAAAACCGAGAAGCATAAATAATTAAGAAACCTAATATAAAGGAAACAAAGACACTGACACTTGATAACATAGTCATCATAAGTTCAATGATATCTTGAGTGGAAGAGGACACATTCATCATCACCGTTTGACTATCTAGAGCATTAAAAACATAGAATATTGCAACACCAAGAATCAGTGTAAAAAAGTAGATGGCATAATCTTTTACACTCTTTTTGATATTTTTAAGTGATAACTTACAAAGCATCGTTTAAATCTCCACCTAACAAAGTGACAACATCAATAATCTTATCAAAAAATTCTTTTCGAGAACAATCACCTTTATGAATCTCTTTAAAAATTTTACCATCTTTGATAAAAATCACTCTTCGAGCATAACTTGCTGTAAAGGCGTCATGGGTAACCATGAGGATTGTAGCACCGAGTTCATCCAAATAATGAAATTTTTCTAATAACATTTTGGCAGATTTAGAATCAAGTGCACCCGTCGGTTCATCCGCAAGAACAAGCTTTGGGTCAGTCACAATCGCCCGAGCCGAAGCCACTCTTTGCTTTTGACCTCCACTCATTTGATAAGGATACTTATTTAAAACATCTTTAATATCCAGTTCTTCACTTACTTTCTTGATTCTTGCTTCCATCTCTGTCACACTTCTATTTTGAATTGATAAAGAAAGGGCAATATTTTCATAAGCTGTTAAAGTATCTAACAAATTAAAATCTTGAAAAATAAAGCCTAACTCTTCTCTTCGAAACTTATTCAGTTCATTCCCCTTTAGTTTTGTAATATCAAGTCCTCCTACAAAAATATGTCCAGAGGTCACCTTATCAATCGCTCCAATACAATTTAAAAGAGTTGTTTTTCCAGAACCAGAAGCTCCCATCAAGCATACAAATTCGCCCTTTTCGACTTCAAAGGATATATTATCAATTGCTTTCGTTAAAGAAGAACGACTCCCATAGTATTTCTCAAGTTTTTCCACTTTTAAAATATTTTCCATATCTAATTTCTCCTCTCACTCACAATGATAAGACAAAAATATGAGTTTGTCGCTTCTTTCTTATTACAAAAACCTTACAATTTCGTAACCTTACTTTAAAACATCATAATATTTATTTTTAGCAAATGTAATAGAAACTTTCGTATATTCTCCATAAACAGACTCAATCTCTATTTTATGTCCTAACTTTACACACATATTTTTAGCAATATATAAACCCATTCCCGTAGATTGATTTGTATTTCTGCCATTTTCCCCTGTAAATGATTTATCAAAAACTTGTTTTAAATCACTTTCTTTAATCCCTATTCCATTATCTTCGATGATGAGTATGATTTTATCTTGTTTCTCTATAACAGAAATTTTAATATAAGAATGCTCAATACTTCTTTTATATTTCATACTATTATGAATAATTTGTCCTAAAATAAATTCTAACCATTTAGAATCGGTTAATACTTTAGCATGAACATTATCTACGATATAATCAATTTTATTTTCCAAAATTTCATCCATATTCTGAAGTCCGACATTTTTAATCACTTGAGATAACTCGATTTCTTTAATTAAATAATCTTTCTCTGCATTCTCACATCTAGCATAATAAAGAACTTGGTCTACATAATTTTCTAATCTTTTAAGTTGTAATTTTGTTTTTTTATCAAATTGTTCTTTATGATTATTACTGATTAATACTAAAGTGGAAAGAGGAATTTTTACTTCATGAATCCACATCTCAATATATTCTTTAAAGTCTTGTAAATGTTCTTCCATCATTCTAACATTTTCATTCATCGATTTATTTATTTCATATAAGGCTTGATAGATTAATTCTCCTTCATAAAATTCAGGTTTTGTTAAAGTTTCCAAAACTAAGTAACTTTTATCAAGTGCTTGAATATTAGAAAGTAACTCATTATAAAACTTTTTCTTTCTAAAATACGGGATGAATAAAACAAGGAAAAAACAAACAACATATAAAAATGTAGAAGATAGAATGACAGAAAGGTTAACTTTAAAAGACAAAAAGATAAGTATTTGAAAAATAGAACAAATAAGAAAGATCAAGAACTGATAAAAATGATCCTTTAAATAAGCTCCTAATTTCATAGCAAAATATACCCTAAACCTTTTCTCGTATCAATGGCATTCTCATAACCAATTTCTGTTAATTTATTACGAAGCCTACTCATATTAACTGTTAAAGCATTTTCATTCACATACTCGGAGTTATCCCATAAAATTGTCATAAGTTCTTCACGACTCACAATTTTGTTTTGATGATTTAATAAATAAGCAAAAAGAATCATTTCATTTTTTGTAAGTTCAATTTCGATTTCACCCTTTTTTATCATTCCTTTTTGAGAATCAAATTTTAATTCTTTATAAGTGAGTTCATGATTCTGATAATTGGTCTTTGTTCTTTTTAATACAGCTCCTATTCTTAAAAGTAAAATATTGGGATTATAAGGTTTTGTAATATAATCATCGGCTCCATAAGAAATAGATAAGGCTTCATCAATTTCTGAATTCATACTTGTCACCATAATCACAGGTATATTCGATTCTTTTCTTAAATCTTGTAATAAAACTTCTCCACTGATATAAGGAATATTGATATCAAGTAAAATTAAGTCTGGAGACACTTCTAATATTTCATGCAAAGCATTTTCAAAATCTTTTAAAAGAATTGTCTGATAGTTATGATTTTCTAAAAGTCTCGCAAGTTCATCACAAATATTTTTATCATCTTCAATAATCATGATTTTATACATATTTTTCACCACGTTTTTCTAATACTATTTTACCATAAGTAAGGTATCCCTATCCTTACAGTTTTGTAAGATTAGAAAGATATTTTGAAAAAAGCAACTCAAATTTAACTTATTTTATCATTATCATAATTCATAATTTTTGCACCATTCACTTTCTAACTGAAATTTTATTATTTTTCAGTTTAAAAGTGAATAGTTTTTTTAAATTTTTAATTTATATCCTTATCATATATTTTATGTTTTCGTGATCGATTGCAATATATTTAAAAATGAGAATGCTTTCACGAGTCTTTTATAGTTGCTCTATTCTCTACTCCAAATAAAAGCCTCCCTTTAAAATGAAATTATCCTTATATTTAATGATTCTATTGTTTTCTTCTTTCATTTTTTTGTGATTCTTTTCATAAATATCCCAATTTGACAAATCTACTGATATTTTGCTACTTATCAGTAATTTTGTCAACAAGTCATATAAAGTTTGTTCATATACATTGTAATTTTTTTAATCACACGACCCATTATTATTTGTAAAATATTCTTCCACATTACTAACTGAATCATTAAGATTATTAAAATCAACTATATCTTTTAATTCCCTTTTCATTTGATTAGAACAATAATCACATTTGAAATAATTATTAGTTCCAAATTCAATTTGATATTGTTCGTTATTTAAAGTACATATCATGGTTGCACTACTTAAAACATTATCTACTTCTACCTTACCATTTGTTTTAAAGCTATAAATTCCTAGACCAATCATAGCAATTACAATAAATATAATGTAAATAATAAATATTACTCCAAATACTTTTAGCAATTTAATAATGATACCTGCTAATCTTTCGGTATTACTTACCTTATTCATTAAAACCTCTTTTCGTTCGTTATCTAATAATTCATCGATACTAACATTTAAAGCTTTAGATAATAATTTTAGTTGCTCTGGATTGGGAGCTGTTTCATTTAACTCCCAATTAGAAATAGTTTGTCTTGTAACATGGACTTGTTCACCTAATTGTTCTTGTGAAAGACCTTGTTTTTTTCTTAACTTTAATATTTTTTCACCTAACATATTTTTTCTCCTTTCGCCTACAATTATAAATAATTGTTACTTAACAAATCTACCAAAAAGCTTTTGAACTTTGTCAAAGAGTTTTAACATTTTAATAATGACTCATTAAAATTGTAATTTATTTTCTTCTTAAACTCAATATTTTTTGTGGTTTATCTTCCTTGTACGAAACAACAACATCTTGTCCTACTTGAGTAAATCTATCATCCCAAACAACTATTTTCTTTCCAACATACTTCTTATCATTGACACTATATTGGATTTGTAATGATGATGGGAATATAGCACCATCTAAAGATGTTGTTCTAATTGTTTTCTTATTGATTTTGAGCCACCATAATTTTTTTACTTTAATTATTTTTCCTACTGTTTCTTCATTACTCATAATTTGTTGACCTCCTAATAATTTACGAACTATAACCTCATTGATGATTAAAATAAATAATGCAATGATAACTGTATATTCTAATTCTTTTATATCCTTATAAAATGAATATAAAGATAAGAATAATATTAATACAATAGAAACATAAAAATCTAATAAATGTAATCTTTGTTTTTTCTTGTTGTATAATTCATTATTTTTTAAAATATTAATAACATTCTTATCAGACTTTTCTTTATAATCTTTATGACTAATTTTTTCACAAGCAAATAGCTCATTTATTGTAATATCAAGTTCGTTACATAATTTTTCAATAATAGAATAATCTGGTAATCTTCTACCATTTTCCCAATTGGATATAGCCCGATCAGTAACATCAAGTTTTAAAGCAAGTTCTTGTTGGGTCATATTTTTTTCTTTACGACATTTTGCAATAAACTTTCCTATTTTTTCTTGATTCATAATTTGCTCCTTTCATATCCAATTATAATATTTAATTATTTAAAATAACCAAACAGAGTGTGGAGTTTAAAAAATTACTATTTAAATTATAATTCTATTAAACTTTTTTCAAAGTCTTTCACATAATATTTTATATTTTTTGTGCCTTTCGAAATAATCGTATGTCCTTCTTTTTCAAGTAATCTTTTTTGTAATTCTACTCCTTCTGGATACTTTACATTCAGTTCACCATCTGATTTTAAAGTTCGCCAATAAGGTGTAATGTCATCATTTCTTTGATAACTTGCCCATGCAACAATAGTCACAAATATCCCAGCAGTCATTGGGTCTGTAAAGTCTGCATGATTTTTCTTTGCTAAATATTCTCTCATCTTTCCAACTGTAATAAGTTTTCCTTCTGGCACTTTTTTCATTAACTCATCATAGTAAATGGGTGGTGCAAAAAACATTTTAGTTCCACTATATTTTTTGATTGTTTTTCATCTTCAACAACTTGTATTTTAGGCATATCTTTATTATTTCTCATCATTGCATTAAAATCTTTTTTAATTTCATGAACCATAATTAACACTCCAATCTTTCTTACAAATTACTAAAATATTATATCAGGAAAAAAGCAAATCTCATACCAAGTTTGCTCATCCAAAATAGAATTAATCATAAAATCAAATGCAAATTTCTTCTAAGTTTTAGCAATATCATATTAGAATCTATGCTTCCACTAAATTTTCAGAAAGAAGTTCTATAATGACATTGATTTTATTCATAATATCTTCATATGTAATGTTTTTAACATAATCTTTCTTTAATTTGAAATTTTCAAAATTATGTTTTAATCTATCACTTTCTTTAATAGCTTCAAAATTAGATTTTATTTTTGTTATATCAAACTCTGTATCTCTTCTTGCAAAAGTATTTTTAATAGCTCTATTTAGCTCATTCTTATTTATTTCATCATAATAATTATTTAATATCATGTATAAATCATAAAAATCTTTACTTCGAGTATTTACAACATTATCTGTTATAAAAGTTTCAAATTTTTCTGCAATAATAGTTTCTAAATTAAAAGCCATAATACTAATATATTCATCCTCAAACATACATTTATACTTAAACTCAAGTTCTCTAGGAGTAATAGGATCTCCAACTGTTATATCAATAGATAGGGGTACTTGTAAGTGCTCTTTATATCCCATTAGTTTAATTCTTAATCCACCATATTTATCCGTCAATCTAATATCTTTACTTGAAAGAATCTCAAATTTAATCTGATCATGAGAATCAATATTAATAATTTCAGTTATAATTTTTTTAAGTTTCTCCATATCCAAAGGAATTCCTTTAATCATCGTGTCCATATCTTGTGTCGTTCTTCTATCATCACCAAATATAGCAGATAAAAGGAGTCCACCTTTTAATATAAAATTATATTTATATTTGCTTATAGAAATACGATATAATAATCTTTCAAAAAAATACATTTGCATTATATTTTGAGGCTCCAAACGATTTGCATGTGCCTTCTCTTTTACTTTCATCTTTAATTTATCTGCATCCATCACATTAATACCTCCAAATAATTATTTAAAGCTTCTTCTACATTAAAAATTCTAGCATATTCTATTAATTTTGGTAAATTTCTACTATGCTTATTTTTTAAATATTCATTGATTGCATATTTAAGTGTCTCTATATCTTGATGTTGTTTATCTTTTAATAAATCACATAAAGTTCTTTCAGCATTATAACATTGAATCATTTGCCCTTGAGGACTTTGAATTTTTTCTTTGCCAATATCAAAATATTCTTTATTTATAAAATGAAGAATAACACCATCATTACGATTCAAACTACTATTGTATCCTCGTGTAACAGTAAGATTATATTTTATAGGCACTGATTCACATAACCCCAAAAGGTAAAGAGCGGTTTCATAAGAATATATTGCATTTGTTCCATAAGTTAAATTATAGTATTCATCGCCCCAATTATCTTTGGTAACATATACTCCTCTTTTTACTTTATCAATAATTCCTTTATTTACAAGTCTAGTTAAATATACTCTATCAATATTATTTTCACTTAACTTTCTAGTAGTAATAATTCCCTGATTTTCATTTAACATTTTTAAAATTTTCTCTTCATTAGTCATACACCCATCAGTTCCTTTCTACATACAATTATATCATTTTTGTATGTAAAATGGAACAATATATTTTTTGTTGTACACAATTTGTAGACAACTCACTTTGCACTTCTTCATTCATTCTTTTCTTCCACATATTCCAATAATTTCTTGATTATTTTGCAACTAAGAAGTTCATAACTAAGTCAATAAGTATTTCTTTTTCTTTTGGATTAGACTCTGCAATGAGTAGAGTGATTGCAACAAGTGTATTGTTATCAATCACTTGTCCTTTTTCATTGTATAAAATGTTATAAAATTCTAAGAAATAGATAAATAATGTAGCTGCAATTCTTTTATTACCATCAATAAAAGTATGATTTTTAGTAATTAAATATAAGAAATTAGCTGCTTTTTCTTCGATTGTTGAATACAAGTCTTTGCCATCAAAAGATTGATATATATTACCTATAATGGATTTAAGACCCTCATTTCTTTCAAGTGCAAATAAATCACTATCATTTCCAAATTTAAGTTTACTAATAATATCCTTACAATCTTCATAAGTGATTTTTTTATTTTTCTTCGTTCCATTTGGCTTAATAATTCTCTTATGATCATAATCATCTAATAAATTTAAAGCATTTGAATAGTTATTAATTACTTTAATGATTTCTTGAGCTTCGCTTCCTTTTAATTCAGTCTCTATTCTTCCTGCAATATCTATTAATTGAACTGTTTTTTCAAGGTATTCTAATCTCTTTTGATTTACAGCATAGCCTTGAATCATATAATCTTTTAATACTTTAGTTGCCCACTTTCTAAAAATAACACCATTTTTAGATTTTACACGATAACCAACACTTATAATCATATCAAGATTATAGTAATTTGTCGGTTTATCACTAAATTCGGAATTTCCGAATTTCCTTAAGGTATCTTTTTCTTCTAATTCTTTTTCCTTATAAATATTTTTAATATGTTCATTGATTGTTGATTTTGACTTACCAAATAAAATTCCCATCTGCTCCTGTGTAAGCCATACAGTTTCATCTTTCATATTAACTTCTAATTTTACATTTTGGTTTTCAAATAATACAATTTCGTTTTTCATATGTTTACCTCTTTCCAATATTTTGTTAGCAAGAAAGTATCACAATATCTCTAGAAAATATTTTGGTGTGATTATTCTTCCTTCCAACAAAATCATTTTATTATACAGTTTAACGTTTGTCAATGTGTTTTGTAAAATAAAATTATTGTTTTTATGATAGCAAAAAAACAAGCTAAATATATAGCCTGTTTCACCATTTAATTTTATTATATTCTTCATCTGTTACTGGTTCTAACCAAACATTTTCAGTTTCTTCACCAGGTACTTCTACCGCTATATGACTAAACCACGTTTTCTTGGTCAAATGACACAATAAAGTTTTCTTCTTTTTTTCTTGTTTTCCTATCATCTATTTCAAATTTAAATTCACTACCTGTTTTTAATATGAATCTTGCTACTCGTGG
>CANPXO010000039.1 GCA_947586205.1 uncultured Bacilli bacterium | reverse complement strand
TGAAAATCAATAAACATCTTTTTAGTAAGTTCACTTTCATTCTTTACTTTGGAATACACAGGTTCTAAGACCTCAGCAATCGTTTCTTCATTTTTCAAATGGTCTGCTAATATTTCATTTGCTTCCCACTCTTCCATGAATGTTCCATGTCCTATATAACGTTCATTAAAAGGTAACCCGTATTTGACTAACGTATTTCTTCCAGGAAAATGAGGCATATTTTTGACTAGATTTCGAATACATTTTCGAATACATAATGGAACACATAAATAGAGTCGAAGTAAAAATGGATCATTGTATTCGTTGTAACCAGCAAACATCTCGTCAGAACCTTCTCCAGATAACACAACTTTGACTTGTTTACGGGTAAGTTCACTTAAGAAATACAAAGGAACGGTCGAAAGATTTGCATGCGGTTCATCCGTATGCCATTCAATTTTTGGTAAAGCATCAAAGAAATCATCTGGTTTAATTTTCTCACGATAATTTTTAATCTTTAACATCTTCGATAAATCACTTGCATATTCCGTTTCATCAAATCCATCATAGGAAAAACCAACGGAAAAAGTTTTATCTGGTCTTGCAACACTTACAACATAAGAGGAATCGACTCCTCCTGATAAATAAGCTCCAACCTCCACATCACTCGTTGTTTGATGATAATAAATGGAATCTTCTAATACACTTCTAAGCTCTTGTTTCATTTCTTGATAACTTTTCTTTGTATTCTTTTGATAATCTAAAATAAAATAAGGTTTTATCTTTAACTCTCCATCTTTATAATGAAAGTAATGTCCTGGTTTTAATTTATAGACATTTTTAAAAAACGTTTCTTCTTTCACCGAATACTGAAAAATCAAATACATCTTAAGAGCATTGGTATTGATTTCCTTTTGAAACTCGGGATGAACTAACATCGATTTAATTTCAGATGCAAATAAAAACTCATCATCTTTTTTATAATAGTAAAAAGGTTTCATCCCAAAGTGGTCTCTTGCTCCAACAATCTCGCCATTTTTCTTATCATAAATTACGAATGCAAACATACCCCGAAGTTTTGCAAATAACTCATCTTTCCAAGCTTCATAACCAAGTAAAATCACTTCTGTATCGGTTTTCGTTTGAAAAGTATATCCAAGACTCAACAGTTCTTCTTTTAAAGCCTCATAATTATAAATCTCTCCATTAAAAACAATGGCTAGAGTCTTATCTTTATTATAAATAGGTTGTCCTCCACCTTTCACATCAATGATAGAGAGTCTTCTATGACCTAAAGCCACGACATCATCCGCATAATAACCTTCGCCATCAGGTCCACGGTGAATGATTTGTTCAGCCATATCTTTGACAATTTTCAGTTTTTCTTTTTCCTTTTTTTTATCTACAAATCCTACAATTCCACACATATTTTATTCCTCCCAATCACTCATCTCATACTCTTTTTTATAATGGGCAAGTCTTTTTTTGATCATAAAAAATCTTTTGATATTTTTATCTAATTTACATTCCATTGGACTTACTCGTTTCTTCCACATTGCTAGAGCCTCTTTTTTAAATTCTTCATTTAAGACATATTCTTCGACAATTTTTTTAGGAACAAAGGATAGCAAACATTTTTTCTTGAGATCCCGAAATGCAATTTCTTTTTCATTGATTAAATCATCCACCATCACTTCAATGAGGTTTGCCCCAAGTGGAGTTAAATAGTAACTGCATCTTCCCTGTCTAGCATTAATCTCTAAAACCCGGAAAACTCTTTTACGAGCATCATATTTTAAATCAAATTCATAGAACCCATTCATTCCAATATGTCTTTCAGCAAAATCGATAATGATGTCTTTCATATTCTCGACATTTCCATCAAAAGTATTCATGCCATTCACTAAAGTCGCGGCATTCCCTACCATATTTTTACTTCTTTCTTGTAAACCTATTTGAGCAAAGCTAATAATTTTCACTTTTTTATGACGGTCAATATAAACCACGGAATCAAACAAGTACGAATCATCCCCAGGAATAAACTCTTGTAAAATAAGTCGATCACGATATCCAGAGGCCTTAATCATTTCAATGGTACTTTTTAATTCTTCTTCACTTTTAATTTGATAAATTTTTCTTTTACCTTCAAAAGATAAATGGTTATAAGAAACCACATTTGCCGGTTTTAAAATCATCGGATACCCTAAACTCGGTAAAACGGTATTTTTTTTCACATCAAAGTAATACGTTTCTGGAAACGATAATTCACAATTCTTATACGTTTTGTAAAATGTTTCTTTATTGGCAAGTGACTCTAAAACAGATTCATTTTGTTCAAAAAAGACACCATTTTTTCTTATCTCTTTTTTATATTTAGCAAGAAACATGGAATATGTTTCATTCGTACTTACAATTAAAACTTTTTTGTCTTTGTGTTCGTCTAAATAAGCATTCACAAGTCTCACAAAGTCTTCCCCATTCCATAATTCTTCATGATATTCAATCGTTAAAATATTGGAATACTTTGTAAATGCTAAAGGAGATTTAGCAAGTAAATGAGCTTTTTTATGATAAGCTTCATAAGCGCATCTTGCCATATAATAAGCATTGGCATCACTTCCTAATATCAGTATTTCAAAATCCATAGTTTGCCTCCTTAATAAATGATTTCTTCTTCTCTTGTTTTATTCTTATGAACACGAGTAACTCGGTTACTAATTTGATTAAATAAATGATAAGCATTTTGATGTGTTCTAAGACTTACTTCTTGAATGGAGATATTCTTTCCAAAAATCTCGACTTTGGTTCCTACCTCAAATTTAACTTGTCCAAAAACCATAATCATATCCATGGAATCACTCACGATTGGGTATTTTTCTTCATGAATGGAAACATAGCCAAATTCTTTTGTGACTCCATCAGCATAGCCAATCGGTAAGGTATAGATGTAGCCTTCTTCTGAGACGGGATACGCATTGTAACCAACAAAGTCCCCAGGATACACTTTTCTTACACTTAGAATGGTAGAATACAAAGAAAACGCTGTTTTTAATTTTAAATCGTTTTGTAAGATTGTTTCACTACAATGATTTTTCTTTTGTAAATATTTTCTTTTCCAAACTCTGAGTTTACTTCTTAAATCAGTCCCATCTACTCTACTTTGGGCAAATCCATACATCACAATCCCTAGACGAATTCCATTACAAAAATCTAATTTTGGATGTTCTACTAAAGTCGCACTTCTTCCAAAATGAACAATAGGAATACTTTTTAAATCAATTTCTTTTGTGATTTCTAAAAACTTTTCTACTTGCTGATCCCATAAAGAATCTGTAATTCCAAGAGTTGCAAAATGACTATAAATTCCTTCTAAAATCCATTTCTTTTGTTTTTGAATCATTTCTACAGCTTCTTTGACATCATGAGCACTCGTAAATCCTAAACGATGCATTCCTGAATCAATTTTTAAATGAATTTTAAGCTCACAGTAAACATCTTGAGCCTCCAATTCTTTTAAGTAATCTAGCGAATCTACAGTAATTGTAACATTTGCATTTAACACATCATCTAAGTACTCAAAAGGAATCGGTTCTAAACATAAAATAGGAATCTCTCTTTGATAATTACGTATTTCTAAAGCTTCTTCTAAGGAAGAAACAGCAAGATAATTCACTCCCCCATCAATTAAATCTAAAACACATTTAATTCCATGATGATAAGCATTATTTTTCACAACCCCAATATAATACTCATAATTTGGATATTTCTTTTTAATTTCCTCTATATTTTCTTTTAATATTTCTCCATCTATCACTGCATATGTTTTTCTTTGCATATTGTATCTCCACCTTATAAAATTATTATACCAAAAAAGTATCTACTTTGTACAATGAAAAAAGCAGATTCACGCGAACCTACTTCAATCTTTTTTTCTTCTTCATCATAAAGAATACTCCAAGGATAACACAAATAATGAATACAATAAGAACAATACCATAAATAGGAAATTCAAAAGACTCTTTATATATATCTTTGTTTTGATTTAAACATTCCTTTATATCTTCATCATTTCTTATTTTTGATACAACATCACAAAAATCATCAACTTCTTCATAAGACTGAATGGCTTCTTTTAAATTGTTCTTTGTTTTCTCATCAAATCCTATAAAAATATTGGAACCAATTATCATCAAAGGATATTTATTCTTTTTAATCTTAAGAGCATCTTTTAGATTTTCATTTAATTCTTTATTATCATCCACTTTAAGATATTCTATTCTAATAAGAGTATTGTCTTTTAATTCTTCTTCTAACCATTCTTTAAATTTATCACATTCTTCACAACTATCTTCATAAAAGAAATATACTTCAATATCTGTATAAGAAGAATTTGTCGCGATAGCTTTTACTGTAAATGGAATCATCAAAATCATGAATATCATTATTGTCATTATTTTTTTCATTTTTACTTCTTCTTTCTATAATAAGAGAAAGGTGTGGTCTTCAATATCACACCTTTTAATTAATGTTTAAGATTGTAGCATTGGAACAGTTATTTTTACACTAGTTCCTTTGTCACCTGGTTTATCTTCTTCCTCAGAACCAGAATCTTTTAAATATTTGACTTTGATATTTTTAAAACTAGGAGAAATAATATTAATTTTATCAAATTGATTATGCGAATCAGTATAATCAATAGCTACTATCACTTCTTTACTACTCTCTAATTCAATAGCTGCTTCCTGATCTGAAATTTCATCTGAAAATCTGATAGCATAATCTGTATTAAATGTATTTGCATCAAAACTAATATCACTAGTACTGTCTTGCTCTTTAGCTGTCGCATCAAATTTTTTTACAGTTATTGCACTCGTTTTACTACTAGAAGTTATAGCTTTAAATGTATTTGCATAAACATTTGTACCTTCAGCTAAAGCTCCTTTTACATTAATATATGCATCACTAATATTATCATTTTCAAATGTATTCCATCTAGAATCAATAGAAGCCTTATCTCCAGAATAATCAATAGCATATTTAACGCTAGAACCTACATTTTTAATTTTAGATTGCCATAAAGTAAATTTAGTTGCATCACTAGAAATTGTAATTAAAGCATCTTTAGAACCATCAGCATGTCCTTCTATTTGTAATTTTTCCATAAATACTGAATCAGCAGTAATATTTATACTTTTAACTTTTAATTGAGCAGTTGTATCTTGTCCACTAATAGTTAATTGCCTTGTAATGTTGATATCTTCAGTACTTAAATCAATGGTAGATCCACTTTCAATATAAATTTCTGTAATCTCATTTTTTCCTAAAGCTTCTTTAAAAGTTTGAGCATCTTTAACTTTTGTAGCACCATCTTTTAATTTAATACAATAAGCATTAAAATATTTTCCGTTGCTAGTAACTTTAAATTTATCTTTTGAAATTACACCTTCTGGTAAAGTACACTCTCCTGAGCCATCACTAGGAGTAGTACCTCCAATATTCCATGTTGCAAACCCTAATAAAGTATAAGTATGACCTCGTTTTGTAAACTCAGAAAAGTTTTTATAATCTCCCATTGTAGGTAGTTTAAGTTCATCCCCGTAATAATTATATCTTTTAAATTCCCATCTATACCCTGCTTCCATATTCCATATGCTAGTTAGATAAATTTGTGAATTTACATCATCATTATAATAATTATAATATTGATATGACGAGTCAATACTTATAGTATCTCCTTGACCTTGTTGAGATTCTTCATAAGTTGTAATTTTTTCTTTTGTTATTTGGCTCGCAACTTTTTCTTTATTATCTGTTAAAGTAACTTTAGCATCTCCAGTTTTATCTTTTCTTACTATAGGATGCTCATAATTTTCTTTTTCAAACTTCATATTTGAAGCAATTAATGTAGCACCATTTTTAACTTCAATACCTGTCTCAAAAGTTTCAGGTAAAGTATTCGAATTAACTATTTCTATTCCAGTTGCTGTTAAAGCTCCACTTTCAACAACAATAGAACTTTTAGTGGCATCAGCTAACTTAAGATTATCAATAGTTACATTCTGAGCTTTTACAACAAAAACCGAATCACTCGAGTTTGCAGTAATAGTATGTTTGTTACTATCACCAGCTTCTCCATTTAATACAATAGGTCTAATTATTTCATGTGAATGAGTTACTTCAAAATCTCCTACTATATCAATATGAGAAATCTTGGAATTTTTTAAAGCTGCTGTTAAAGTTTCTTCGCTATTAACAGGAGCTACATCAGTTTCAAAATCAAAGGTATACGCAGTCTTTGCGTCATCAGGTAACTTAACAGAATCATCCAAAGTTCCAATCGTTAAAGTAAAATCGTTATCTAAAACAGCCATTTGATTCAGTGTCATATTTTGCTCATTTGCATCACTTCCTAACACATCTACAAATAATGCTTTTGCTCCTGCTTTAACTTTTTCTTTTAAAGCAAGACCAGTTTCATCTAAACTAATACTTTGAATACCACCGCTATATCCTTCTTTCGTAAATACTACTTTTTTACCTCCATATGCAAGAGTAATGTCTTTTACTTCTCCTCTTTGAAGAATATAAGCTATTGCTCCAGGTATGGATGTATCACTTAATTCACTTAATTTTGTAGAAGTATCTAACACTTTAAATGTAATAGTATTTTCACTTTTTGAAATTTCAAAAATGTTTGAGTAATCCTTTGTGATTTCTGATTCTATACTTGCTAAGTCTTTAACTACATCAGCTAAAAATTTATCTACATCAATTGTCCAATGGGCTTTTAATGTAAGATCTTCATTTTTTCCTGTTGTTCCGGTTTCAAAATCAAAATGATTACTTGTTCCCTTTTCTTTATCATACCAATAATCAAATTCATGATAAGAATAATTTTTATCTTCAAATTGAGGTGCTATTGAAACTGGAATTGGTTCGCCTTGATAAACTGTTTCCTCTTCGGTAACAATTGTTTGACCAGAAATTTCATCAAAATATTCAAATTTTATTTTGTTTTCAGTTAAAAAAGCTAAATCTTCATACTTAATTACATATTCTGTTGGTAAAAAAGCATCGCCTTTTCCATCAAAATCTATTTTATATTTAATTTCATTTTTTGTTTCATCAATTCTAAATAATACTAAAACCCATCCTTGCTCATATTCAGTAGTACTTGGAGTATACGTTTTTTCGCCTTCTTTTTCTGTATTTAAAGTAATTGTCCAATCATTTTGATGTTTTGAAAACCACTCTTCTTTTGTTGGAACTGATATTTTAATAGGAACAAAGTATCCAGTATTATTATTAAATCCATTTTCTAGAGTTTGCTCTTTTATATTTCCTTGTAAACCTGTCTTAGAAGCTTCTCTATCTTCTCCACCAAGTTGTTCCATTTTTATTGATACATCTTTTACTGTTTCTGGATTAAATCCATAACTCTCTAATTCTTTCTTTTCTAGTGAGTTTCCATCTAAAGTAGCTTCATCTATGATATTAAAATCTACACCGCCCAATGATTCATTTTGAAATTCCAAATCAGAATAATCGATTGTCACTGTATATGGAGCATATTCGCTACCATCATCTCCATCTAAATCTACTGTAATAGTAAAATACTTTTCTTCATCTTTAAGCGAATTTCCATCTTGCCCTGTAGCTTTTAAAGCTTTTAAAATATAAATTGTTTGAGATTCCTCAAAATCGTTACCAAATATAGGTTTAAACGAATCACTTTCAGCATCATGATCAAATAAAATATTTAACTTTTGGCCTTCTAGTTGATTATTATAACCAGCTGGAGCATTTGCTAACTTAAGACCAAGTCCTAAATAGTATAAACGACTTCCACCATCTTCAAATGGCTCACGACTATTATCCCAATCACTTTCCTCAATAATTGGCAGTACACCACTTACATTATATTTATTCGGGTCGTGTTCATCTTTTTCAATATTTACATTATAGCCGTCTTCGGTATCATACCATGCAGTATCATCATATTGTCCTTTATTAGAATCAGTTATTTTTTCTATTGTAAATAACGAGGACTTTTCAAAAATAACACTGCTATAATCAACAGTATATATTGTTGGTAAATATTCGTGTTCATCACCATCATAATCTACTTGATAATAGAGTTTACAATTTTCTGATGAAGGAACACATTTAGTATCTTCTGGAACTCTAAATAGAATTGTAAGTGTTCCATCATCTTGCCATTCAGTGTTGCTAAATTCTTTTTTTATTCCATTACTTAATTCAGAATCATTTAAACGTGCAATTCTCACTTTGTTTCTATCAATACCATCTGGAATTGTAAAAGTAAAATCAAAATAATAGCCATTTATATTCTCAACACCAAAAGCACTAGAATCAACAGCTTGTTCTTTCATTGTTCCAGATAATTTTAAAGAATTTTCTGAATCACTAGGTACCAGCTCATTCTTAGATCTATCATACCCATAATTATTTAATTCTTCTGTATCTTGCGTACTTGGTTTATTTAATTGGACATTTGGAACTGTTGATTGTTGAAGTTTTAATCCATTCCAATCAAAAGTAAGTTCATATGGAGCATACTCTTCTCCAGTTCCATCCATATCTACTACAATTTTAAATGTTCTATTGGTAGCATCCTTATGTAAATGTCTTAAAATATATAAAACATCGTTTCCATCAAAACTTTCCGCTGTAATAGTTTTTGATTCTTCTCCCTCATGAATGAATTGAACTGTTAACTTAGCATTTTGTTCTTTATCACCTTTTTCAGTTTTAATCACAAATGGTAAATAATAACCCGTTAAATCCTCCTCTTTAAATGGAGTTTTTCCATTACTAGCTAAATCTAATATTGGAATTAGTCCAGTAACTGTTACTTTGTCACCTACAATAGCAAATTCCGTCTTAAATCCATCTTTTTTCTCCCATCCAAAATCTTCTCCTAACTGTGTTCCAGCAGCTACAACATCATCTACACTTTGTATGGTAAACTTAGAGCTTTTCTTTAATTTTAATTCACTAAAATCAATTCTAACCTTTGTTGGTTTTCCATCTACTTCAATGATAATATCACGATATTTCACTTTTTCATTATCTTCTACTTCCATTAAAACAGTAAGTACACCATTATCTAATGAACTTCCATTATAAATATTATAATCACTATCAGAAGATGGACTAGCATTCTTAGGAACTTTAATTTTCACTTTACTTGTATCAACATTATCATCTAAATGAATAGAATATGCAAAATAATGTTTAGCTGAAGATGTTCCAAATCCTTTTACTCCATCTTGTTCAATAACATAACCAGATACTTTATATTCTCCATCACTACCAGTAACAGTATATTTATCTTCGGTTGGAACGTAATTATATGAAGATTGTAATACTTTTACATCATTCTCTGGAATTGTACCACTTATGGTTGATTTTGCATCATAACTAAATTTAATTGTATAAGATTCTTCTACGTTATTATCTTGAGAACGAGCATTTTTTTCATCTAAATGAATTGTAAGTTTTAAGTCTCCTTTTCCTAATAAATCTCCTTGAACAATATTAGTAAATTCTTTTTCAGCAATTGCTGCTAACAACTCTTTTAGTTTTTTATATGCCTCTGATTCTCCATTACTCATAGATGCATCATTAAAAGTATAGTCTTTTCCTTTATAAGAAACTGTTATAGATATAACATTAGCTGTATTTAAAGCATCTCTAATATTTCCAACTAAGCCTGTATCTTTAATTTCACTATTTTTCTTATTCTTGTCATAAATATTATAAATTAAAATTTTATTTTTAAATTCCTCTCCATAAAATTCATTTTTTACAATTTTACTTACGGATTGCTCTAATAAAGTATTCGTATTTACTTCATCATACCAAGTTGCTTTTAAAGTCATATTACCTGTTACGATATCAGTTTCAAAATTCCAGGGAGTTCCATCATCTTTTACCCATGCTTTAAATTTTTTCCCTGATCTCGTTGGTGCATTCTCTCCTGTAATTAATGTTTTATCGATCTTATCATCTTCTAATACAGAAAGTGTTTTATCTTTTTCTTTAAATGAACCACCATCTAAATTAAAGGATACTGTAAATGTATCTTTAAGATATGTATAATCAATATATCGAATATCAAAACTAGTTTGTTCAGTTATTTTTGTTTCTCCAAACAAGTTATTTATAATACTCCAATTTTCATAATCTCCAGTGTCTGGATTAATTTTTCTTAAAAGACGATTTACACTCATCTTGTTATATAGTTCTTGTGTAAAGTGTTTTCCATCACCAATTCCTGGTATTGTTAAAGCACCTATCATAATATCTTGATCTCGAAGTTTATTGGCATCTGTAAAAACATAATTTCCTATAATTCTTGCTTCCACTGCTTCTGGATTTACTTTTTCAATTTCTTTTTGTAATTCTGTATAACTTAATACTCTTGCCGAAGCAATAGCTTCCAATGATAAAAATGTTATAAGTCCACTAATAAATACTTTTATTCCTTTTTTCATTTCTTTTCCCTCCTACTTTATTACCACTGTTGCTGTTACTTTTGTTCCATTTTCTAATACAATGGTTGCTGAAGTGATTCCTTTATCTATAAAATCTGCTGACATCACTTTTCCTATATGAACTGGTTTTCTTGTTTGATTATTATATGTAAATGTTATAAAGTCTTTAAAATCTTTTCCATCTTTTGTGACTGATGTGATTGTATAATCTCTTATACTTCCTGTATCAGATACATTTGCTGTTAATGTAATTACATATTTTGGTTCATTTTCTTTCCAAACTGCTTTCAATGTTATATTCTCTCTTATTTTTGTTTGAAAATCAAATGTTTTACCATTCCATTGCCATTCTACAAAGGTGTAACCTGTCTTTGTTGGATCACTTGGTCGTTTCACTACCCCGCCTTCTTCTACAGTTTGTGAACTTACTGATGTTCCACCATTAGAATCAAATGTAATTGTATATTTTTTAGGAACCGTAGGTTCGGATGGTGTTGGAGTATCTTCTTCAGGATCACTTGGTGTTGGAGTACTTGGAGTTGGATTTGATGGCTCGCTTGGTGTACTTGGATTACTTGGTGTTGTTGATTTTTCTTTGACTGTAATCTCTCTTGTTGCAGTCTTTCCATTTTCTGTTGTTACTGTAATCGTTACTGTCCCTGCTTTTAATCCTTTTACTCTTCCATTTTCATCTACCGTTGCAATAGAGGTATCACTGCTTGTCCATGTTAATTTCTCATTTGTCGCATCACTTGGATTTAAAGTCACACTTAATTTAATGCTACTACCTACTGTGACTGTACTTGATCCTGTGATACTTACACTTTTTACTTCTATTTTTTCTTCTGTAACTGTTACTGTACATGTTGTTTTATATTTTCCATCTTTGGTTTGAATTGTGATGGTTACTTTTCCAGCTTTTAATGCATTTAAATTTCCATCTTTATCTACTGTAACAATACTTTCATCACTAGATAAATAAACTAAATCTTCTTTCTTTACTCCATCTGGTAATGATGTGACTTCAATCTTCTGTTCTGAACCGATTACCATACTTAAAGTATTCGTTTTAAGTTCAATTCCATTCGAACTCCAATAAGCTTCTAATGTCATATCTTTAGTTACTAATGTTTCAAAATCAAATAACTCATCTTCATAATACCATCCAGCAAATATATATCCCTCTTTAGTTGGATCATTTGGTTTTGGTACTTTTTCCTTTTCTTTTACTTTAATTGGTTCTACAGATGTCCCACCATTACTATCAAAAGTAATTGTATATTCTTTTACACAACCTTTGAGTAAAAAGAATATGAGTATAGCTAATATCACCACACCTACTAGAACACCAATCATTATTTTTTGCTCTTTTTTCATATACTTCTTTCCCTTCCTTACGATATGTCTATTGTACCATGCGACCCCCCCCCCATGTCAATATATAATATGCTTTTTCGACATAAATTTTGAGGTTTTGTGTAGATTTGGTAATTATTTGATACAAATTTTTGGTAATTATTTGAGAATCTTTTTATAAATAAAATATTCTTTGAATATCTTCTTTATATTTTTCATATAGTACTTCTCTCCATTTAGGTTTTATGATATCTCTTGTTAGTCCCTCTGCATTGCATAAACTTTCTATATAGATTTCTTTTCTTAAATCTGTAAAATTTCTTTTCATAATCCATCGAAATTTATAGATTAAATAACCTTCATCCTCTATGACCTCTAAAGCTTCTTTTACTTGTCTATAAAAATCTTCTAATTCTTTTTTTGTTAATTCTTCTACATATTCTCTAAAGTATCCTGGCATCCATGGTGATGTTGCACTTTCTTTAAATTCTTTTATATTCTTCATATGTTCTTTTAGCATTCTTACAATATTTCATCCTGTTCTATGCCTTCTTTTATTCTTTTCTTCTGTATACATATCTTTTAAATAATGTACCATTGTTAAAAATCTCATTTCTGATACAAAATCCACTTTTTTAATCCATCTTCGAAATGCCATTCGATAATAGTATTCTTCATATTCATTCATTTTACATCCTACTTTCTTCCACTGCTATTCTTACAATTTCTTCATCTATTTTACTTTTCTTCTCTTGATATCCAATCATAAAACATAAATTGATTAATGTATTTAATTTCCTTATGATCCCATGCGATGCATTGTATAATGCATAGATAGCATTTTCTTCAAATATCATTTCTGTTTGTCCTGATTGTTCTAATCTTGTTTTTATATATTCTTTTACTTCTTCTTTCTTAAGTCCTTCTATATGATACTTAAATACCATTCTTTGATTAAAACTTTCATAAATGGATTTTCTTATTTCTTCTCTTACTTCTTCTTCTCCACATAATACTATACTTGTGTAATCTTCTTTGTCATATTCAAATTCATAAAGAAAATCCATGTCCTTTAAGATTTCTTCTTTTAATTTCTCGGCATTGTCTATAAATATGATTGTTTCTTTTCCATATTCATTCTTTTGTTTTATAATTTCTCTTTGGATTCTTCTTTTAATATTGGATAAATAACAATCTCCTAGTTCTATTTTTAATTCTCTACATAATATACTTAGAAATTCAAATCTTTTTGAATTGGTTAACGATAAATAGATTACATTATATTTTTCTTTATTTAAACTTTCCATAAAACTTCGTAGTAATGTGGT
>CANPXO010000038.1 GCA_947586205.1 uncultured Bacilli bacterium | reverse complement strand
TAGGACGAAATATAGTGATGAAACGACATTTAAAAATATAAAATGAAAATGTGATTGATAGATCATTATTTATTTAAAACTTGTAAGACAACAAAAACTATTGTATAATGCAAGCAAGGAAGTGAGTAAAATGCGCTTAGAAAAAGAAGAAAAACAAATAGAAGAATATTTAAATTCCAATCTTTCCAAATGGATTAAACAAGATATAGAAAATGTAAAAAGAAAAAATAGAGATTATAAATTAAATGAAGAAGATAGTGCATTGTATTATCAATTGAAACAAGCCATTTATGATTTATGTATTTCAATGAAAGCCGAAGTAGTAACAGGGGAGCTATCCTCAGCAAAAAATGAAGAATTAAAAAATTTCTTTTGGGGGTTAATTGTATGATAGATTTTACTAATTCTAAAGAATTGTTTTGTGATTATGGTGGTTCAGAGAAAAAGAAGAAAATCTTTTATAAGGGAGAAGTCTATTTATTAAAATTTCCAGACCCTGTTCGTGAAAAAAACGTAAGTTTATCTTATGTGAATAATATTGATTCTGAGTACTTAGGATGCAAAATATTTAAAGAAATTGGAATAGATGTTCAAGAGGTTTTACTAGGAAAATATATAGAACCAATGGATTCTAAATCTTTATGGAAAGAAAAGAACGTGGTTGCTTGTAAAGATTTTACAGATGAAAAAACAAAATTAATTGAATTTTCTTCTTTATCAAATAGCATCACGAATATGGATAGGCACTTTACCACAGATATAAATGATATTTATGATGTATTAAAAAGTTTATCAAGTTCCTTTCAAGTGAATATCTCTCAAATCAAGGATAGTTTTTGGAATATGTTTGTGGTCGATACATTAATTGGCAATACAGATCGCCATCTTTCTAACTGGGGATTTCTTTTAAAAGAGAATAATCTTTCTTTTGCCCCTGTCTATGACTGTGGATCTTCTTTAAATCCTTTATTAAGTGAAAGTGATATTGAAAGAGCATTAGAGGAAGAACCTTTTTTTAAAGATGTTGCTTATAATATTCATCCTATTTATAAATATAAAGGAGAAAAACTAACGTACAAACAGTTTTATCAGAAAAATATAGAAGAATTAAATCAAGCTGTGCTTCGAATTGTACCTAAAATTCATTTAGAGACAATATTTAAATTAATTGATGAAATGTCTATTTTGTCTGATAAGAAGAAAGAATATTTAAAAAAATCAATTCAGTATCGTAAAGAAAACATATTAGATGTCGCTTATAAGAAATCACTATAATAATTTACACTAATAATCTAATTATTATAATTGGAATTTTCTTATTTATGATTTATAATATTTAAGAAAGTTGGTGTAGTCATGTTAATTATTGGTAGTCATGTATCTTTTGGAAGTGATCAATTACTTGGAAGTGCAAAAGAAGCGGTTTCTTATGGAGCAAACACATTTATGTTTTATACAGGTGCTCCTCAAAATACAATGCGAAAAGAAATTGATTTGAATTTACTTACTGAAGCAAAAAAATATATGGAAGAAAATGGAATTGATATTCAAAATGTCATTTGCCATGCACCTTATATTATTAATCTTGCCAATCGTACAGATGATTCAAAATGGCAGTTTAGTATTAATTTTTTAAAGCAAGAATTAAGTAGATGTGATGCTCTAGGAATACATTATTTAGTACTCCATCCAGGAAGTGCGGTAGGAATGCCTAGAGACACAGCTTTACAAAATATCGCAGATGCTTTAAATTTAGTGTTAGAAAAGAGTGTTCAATGTAAAATTCTTTTAGAAACAATGGCAGGTAAGGGAACTGAATGTGGTTGTACCTTAGAAGAAATCAAATTTATCATTCAAAATGTTCAACATGATATTGGTGTTTGTCTAGATACCTGTCACTTGAATGATTCAGGAGTATCCATTGTAAATTTTAAAGAATATCTAGATTTATTTGATAAAGAAATTGGTCTTGAAAAGATAGGTTGCATTCATATTAATGATAGTAAGAATGAGTTAGGTTCTCATAAAGATCGACATGCCAATATTGGATATGGAACTATTGGCTTTGATGCTTTATTAAATGTCATTTATGAAGAAAAATTAAAAGATGTTCCTAAAATATTAGAAACACCTTATGTGGGACATACTTGGGAAGATAAAGAAAGATTATTTCCACCATATTTTTTTGAAATTAAAATGATACGCGAAAAAAAATGGAATGAAAAATTATTAGAAGATATTTTAGATATGTATGATAAGTCATAAAAAAATGCTTCCTAGAATAGAAACATTTTTAAATAAAACAGGATACTTATAATAAATAACCATATTTTTGATAATAGAATTGAATAAGTTTTTGAATTTTTTGATAGTTTGCTTCACTAAAACGATCTTTATAACGTTCTAAATTAAGTAAATTGGGATTTCTGAAAATAAGTTCCCAATTTTTTTTCACAAAATCATACGTAAAAGTGAGTTCCTCTTCGCTAAGTTCCACATTATTCTTGATTGCAAAATCACGAACTTGGTCTATGGTTAAATTATCCATGTATCTTTTAACTAAATTATACATAATACCACCTATAACTAGTGTATGAAAAAATAAAAAAAAGAAATACTAATTTTAGGGTGAATCCTTATGAAATTCAAATTATTCTTAACATGCTTATTTCTCACATTTTCTGGTGTTTTATTAAATCTAAATTTCAATCATAAAGATTATTATACAAAACTTCTAAAAGAAAAAACCGAAAATATTATTTTAGGAGATTCGACACCAAGAGGAAGAATTTTAGACTGTAATGGGAAAGTTTTAGTAGATAACGAAGGTATTTTAAACATTGTTTATCATAAGGATGTAGGCGTGACAGTTGAAGAAGAACTTGAGATAGCAAGTGTATTGTCTAGTTTTGTCGAAGAAGTGGATTTAAGTGAAAGAGATTTAAAAAATTATTACTTAGCGACCAATTCAAACGGAAAAAATTTAATTACCGAAGAGGAGTGGCGGCTTTGGGATGAAAGAAAACTAACGAATGAAGACATTAATAAGTTGAAATGGGAAAGAATCACTGAAGATTTGATCACTTACTCACCTGAAGAGCAAAAAATTATTTTCTTATATATCAAAATGCAAGAAGGATACAGTTATCAAGATAAATTTTTATTTCAAAATGTAAGTGATGATTTTGTGGCTGAAATTTTAGAACTTGAAATTCCAAGTCTGTCCGTAAAAGTGACATCGAAAAGAAGTTATCCTTATGGGGATACATTAAAAAGTATCTTTGGAAGTATTGGAAGTATTCCTGAAGAAAGATTAAGTGAGTTTTTAGAGAATGGCTATTTTATCAGTGATACCGTGGGAGTAAGTGGTCTTGAAAGAGTTTATGAAAAAGAGTTAAGTGGCAAAAAAGCTAAATATTTTTTAAATTCTGATAACACGCTTACTTTATTAGAGGAAGAAATTCCTGGGAAAGACATTACTTTAAATATAGATATTGATGTTCAACTGGAACTTGAAAAAGCCATGAAAGAAGAGATGGAGCTTGCTCATGCAAAACCAAGTGCCAAATATTTTAAAGAAGCCTATGCTTTTATTGGTAATCCAATGACAGGAGGCATTGTTGCTATGACGGGCCTACGAAGAATGGATAATGGGGAGTTTCAAGATATCACGATCACGGCTCTTACTTCTTCATATGCGATGGGAAGTGTGGTGAAGGGTGCAAGTAGTACAGTTGGGTACTTAAGTGGGGGAATTACCGTTGGCAAAAAAGTTTTAGATTCTTGTGTGAAACTCTACAGCGAGCCTTCTAAATGTTCTTATACTTCTTTGGGGTATGTCGATGATATTACAGCTTTAAGAACAAGTTCCAATTACTTTCAATTTTTAACCGCGATTCAGTCAACAGGTCAAAGTTATTCTTACAATATGAAATTTAATGTCACTGAAAAAGACTTTGAACGTTACCGTGACATATTCTCTAGTTATGGCCTTGGAAATTTAACGGAAATTGATTATCCCAATGAGCAAACGGGTATGAAAGGAACAACGATTGCCGGGGACCTTCTTTTAAACTTTGCGATCGGTCAATATGACACCTATACTCCGATTAGTTTACTTCAATATATTAATACGATTGCTAATTATGGAAACCGATATGCTTTACGAATCAAAAAAGAAGAATCAAATATTTTCTTAAATCAAATTCAAATGGATGCGAGTTATTATGATCGAATTACGGAAGGACTTTATCAAGTATTTCATGGAGGAACAGCTTCTAGTTATGTCAAATATTCTTTAAATGCGGTTGGAAAAACAGGAACCAGTGAAACATTTTATGATAGTAATCAAGATGGAGTTGTAGATACACCTGTCATTAATTCCACAGTTGTCTTTTATTACCCAAGAGAAAATCCAAAATATAGCATGGTTGTCGTGGCACCATATATTACTGATGTGAGTAGTTACAATTATCCTTTTACTCGGAATATAAGTCTTAAAATGACAAATCATTTGCCTTTATAAATTTACACTATATTTACATTGCAATATATGTATATAGAATGTAAATTAAATGATTAAAAATTATCAAAATTGTAAACAAAATGTTCTCAATTTTTTTAAAGAAATTTGCGTAAAAAGAAAATCGGCACTTTTTCTTGAATATACGAGGAGGTATTTTATATCATGATAGAAAAATCAAATTGATTCCCTTAACAGATGATGTTTTGTTTAAAGAAACTTTTGGAAGATTTCAAAAGAAAAACTAGAAGATGTTCATAAAAGATATCATATTATTAAAAATTATATTCCTAGAATAGAAAATATAGAAAAAGTCGCACCAGATATTGATATGAAAGGCATTCTAAATAAATAGAGTACTTTTAGTAATTACTTCTTTACTTTTTTCTTTACACACAAAAGAAAAAAAATTATAATAAATGTAAGGAAGTGAATTATGAAAAGTGAAAAAAATTTTATCTCATTTATAACAAGTATTGGTTTCGTTTTTTATGGAGCCTTTCTCCTTTGCACATCTTTATTTTATCTAAGTGATTTTCGAATTTATGTAACCATCTTTTTTGGTTTGTATGGGGTTTTGCATCTTATAGACTATCTTTTTTCTGAAAACAAAAAAGAATATACACCTTTGTTAAGTGGACTCTTAGGTATTTTATTTGGAGGAGTTGGCATCTTTTATAATTATGTCGAAGATCCTAAAAACTTTGCTATGGCAATTTTGCTATTTGCCTTGTTACTATGCTTTATTAAACTTAAGAAAGCCGATTATTTTCATGACCGAAAAAGTAAATTTTGGTTAATTGAAGTGGCAAGTTTAATTTTCTTCTTACTATTAAGTATTTTAATCAGTATGAATTTAAAATTTTCTGAAAATGTTTTATTTTTAATATTCGGATTTTATTCATTTTTTATTGGCGTTTTTGAATTTTTTGAAACATTATTCTTTCAACTTACGAAAGGAAAACTTAAATGAAAATAGTAAATGATTTTAGTGAATATCAAATTTTAGATATGGCAGATGGTCAAAAACTAGAGAAATGGGGACCACTTCTTTTATCAAGACCAGACCCTCAAATTATTTGGGATGAGAAAGTGAATGCTGCTCTTTGGAACCAAGTAGATGCCACTTATACTCGGAGTAAAACAGGTGGTGGAGAATGGCATATTCACGGTTCACTTCCAAGTTCTTGGGTGATCCATTATCAAGATATGTCTTTTGCTTTAAAACTGATGGGTTTCAAACATACAGGATTATTTCCAGAACAAGCATATAACTGGAATTATATTCGGGAAAAAATAAGAAAAGAAAATCGACCATTAAAAGTCTTAAATTTATTCGCATATACAGGGGCTGCCAGTGTGGCTGCCTTAATGGAAGGGGCGAGTGTTACGCATGTGGATTCTTCAAGAGGAATGATTGACTGGGCGAAGGAAAATGTGAAACTCAATCATTTAGAAGACAAGCCCATTCGTTTTTTAGTGGATGATGTTGTGAAATTTGTAAAAAGAGAACTTCGAAGAGGAAATACTTATGATATCATTATCATGGACCCACCTAGTTTTGGAAGAGGAAACAAAAATGAAGTTTGGAATATTGAGAAGGACTTATATTCTTTAGTCAAAGATTGTACAGATCTTTTAAGTCATAAACCTGTTTTATTTTTAATAAACTCTTATAGTACAGGACTTTCAAAAACGGTTTTGGAAAACATTTTAAATTTAACAGTTCAAAAAAAATATCATGGGGTTGTATCTAGTGATGAACTAGGACTCAAAATGAAAGAGAGTTCTATTGTATTACCTTGTGGAAACTATGCAAGGTGGGAAACAAAAGAAAATTTATAAGGAGAACATTATGAAGTATACTGCACACTATCAGGGGAAAAAAATTTCACTTTTAAGTAATGACTTGACATTAAGTGAAAATGGAAATTTCGGTATAAAATTTTTAACAGATGATATTATTTTCATGGCTTTTCTAAAAAATTCTCGTGCCAAAGTATTTGAACATGTCTGGTGTCATGACTTCTTTGGCGATAATGATTTAATGATGGAAATGACTTTTGAACCAAGAAAAACAGGAACCATTCATTATCGGTATGAAGATGGCTGGAAAGAAATTTCAAGATGCAGTGGTTACAAAAAAGTGAGTGACACAGTCGCGATTTTAACAATAGGAGAGATGAAATACTTATGTGATATTCCAAGTGAAAAATCTCTTACCGTAGCCTGTGATAAAATAGAAATGGAAGAGTATCAAGGACACCCTGTATTCTTAATGAAACATCGTCTTATAGACCAAGCACCTTTATCCCGTATTTATTATTTAGAATATTATGTAGATGAAAATGGGAAAGTGATTAGTAAAAGATTTAATACTTTTCGAAGAGAATTCTTGAGTTTTCGAGAAGAAGAGCTTTATTCTAATTTAGAATTATTAAGACAAGATTGTGAAGAAGCTTTAAATAACGAAAAAGAGAAGTTAAAGGGGAGTATTTTAATAAGAAAGAAGTGAGAGAAATGAAGGAAGAACCTTTATTTTATGTCGAAAAAATTAATGAAAAATATTTTGTAATTCATCGAAAGTTAGAAGATGATTCTCTATATGAGATCTCTTCTGAAAAAGAAATTTATCATGCGAAGAAAATAGAACCAAATCGCCATACAAACAAAATTCTTTTATTTGTAGAGGAAGACTTGGGATATGGACATGTTCTTCAATATTATATGGATTTAAAAGGACAAATTTTAAGTTTTGTTTTTAATACGTTTAATCATAAATATACACAAGTTTTAAAGGAAGACGAGAAGGAAAAATTAAAACAAGAAATTCAAAATTTTTATCAAACAACAGAAGAAGAACATTCTTTGTTAAAACGTTCCATCGCATGGAAGGGACAAGCAGAGTAAAGGTGATTCCTCGAAAAATTCTCTCTAGTTCTCAGTATGGAAACATGATATAATAAATTCGTAGTGAGGTAGTTATGAAAAAGATTATATTAGTAGATGGAAACAACTTATTATTCCGTAGTTATTATGCAACTGCATATTCAGGGTCATTACTTAAAAATTCCAAAGGATTTCCAACCAATGCATTATATGGATTTATTGGAATGATCAATAAAATTATTCATGAAGAACAACCACAGTATATTGCTGTTGCTTTTGATATAGGAAAGAATTTTCGAAAAGAAAAATATGACTTTTATAAAGAAGGAAGAAAGAAAACACCAGAAGAACTTCATATGCAAGAGCCCTATGCAAGAAAAATTTTAAGTGCGATGGGTATTCCTTATTTTGAACTGGCTCCTTATGAAGCCGATGATATCATTGGAACCTTTGCAAGGATGGTAGAAGAAGATCCAGACTTTGTCGGGACCATTATTAGTTCAGACCGAGATTTACTGCAACTTGTAAGTCCGCAGCTTGATATGAAACTTTTAAAACAAAAAGATTATATTCGTTATGATGTCGCGACATTTCAGAAAGATTATGGAATGGACCCGATTAAAATTATTGATTTAAAGGGATTAGCTGGAGACTCTTCTGATAATATTCCAGGAGTAAGGGGAATCGGTGAAAAAACAGCTTTAACTCTTTTACAAACTTATGGATCTGTGGAAGGAATCTATGAAAATATTGACCAAATTAAAGGAAAAACCAAAGAAAAATTAGAAAATGAAAAAGAATCGGCTTTCATGAGTAAAGAAATTGCAACGATTTATAGAGAAGTTCCATTAGAGGTAAAAGACCTAGAAGATATTCGTTATACTCCAAAAGATAATAAAGAGTTATATGAGATTTATGAAGAACTTGAATTCTATTCTTTTATGAAAGGCTTAAAACAAGAAGAAACGGATGTCTCGATTGAATTAAAAGAATTACATGATGTGAGTGAGTTAAGTGAAAGTAATGAATATGCTTATTATATTGAACTTGATGGCAGTAATTATCATACAGCTGAGGTCGTAGGTATGAGTGTAGCAAATAGCAAAGATTGTTTTTTTGTCCTACCTGATAAAATGAGAGAAGTTTTGGAAAGAATTTCCGAGAAAACTCTATATACCTTTGATTATAAAAAGAATATCGTCGTTTTAAATCGCTTAGGAATTCCTTGTTCAAAAGTGAATACCGATTTACAGATTGCATATGCCTTACTTCAAGATAGTAGTAAAGATGATATTGCGTTTTATATGGAACCAAGTGGTTATCACGTAGCTTTCTTAGAAAATATTTGGAAGAAAAAAGAAGGTCTTACCGAATCTTGGAAAAAAGATATTGCCTTAAAAAGTAGATATATTTTTGATAATCATGATCGTGCTATTTTAGATTTAAAACGAGATGACATGTACGAACTGTTTGAAAAAATTGAAATGCCTCTTGCTCCAGTTTTAGCTGACATGGAAATGACAGGAGTGAAAGTAGACAAATCCGTATTAGAAACAATGAAAGAAGAAACCAAAGGAAAAATTGATACATTAACCAAAGAAATTTATGAATTAGCAGGAGAAGAATTTAACATTGCAAGTCCAAAACAACTAGGAGAAATTTTATTTATAAAACTTGGTTTACCAGCTGGAAAGAAAACAGAAAAAGGATATAAAACCGATGTCAAAGTTTTAAGCAAACTCATTAAAATGCACCCGATTATTGGAAAAATTCTAGAATACAGAAATGTGACAAAACTTTATTCTACTTATTTAGAAGGATTAGAAGCTTATATAAGGGAAGATAGCAAAATTCATACCATTTTCAAACAAAATTTTGCAAGAACGGGAAGACTTTCTTCTACCGAACCAAATCTACAAAATATTCCAGTACATGACGAGGAAGGAAGAAAAATTAGAAAAGCATTCTTGCCTTGTAATGATTGTTTTTTAAGTGCCGATTATTCTCAAATTGAACTTCGAATTTTGGCTCACATTTCCAAATCAAAAGAACTTCAAGAAGCCTTCATTCATGATGCCGACATTCATACCAAAGTAGCAGCAGACATTTATGGAATACCTGAAAGTGAAGTTTCAAAAGAGATGCGTAGTACAGCCAAAGCAGTGATCTTTGGAATTGTGTATGGCATCAGTGGATATGGTCTAGGGGAAAATTTAGCTATTAGTTCTAAAGAAGCGAAAGAATTCATTGAAAAATATTATGAACTTTATCCAGGAGTCAAACATTACATGGACTCAATTGTCGAAGAAGCCTATGCCGAAGGGTCTGTTCGAACATTACTCAATCGAAGAAGAGTCATTCCAGAACTTACAAGTACTCAGTTTATGGTAAGACAAGCTGGTGAGCGTATCGCCCTTAATACGCCAATTCAAGGAACAAGCGCGGACATTATCAAAAAAGCCATGGTAGAAATTTATGATGAATTTCAGAGTCAAGGAATCAAAACAAAAATGGTCTTACAAGTTCATGATGAATTAATCTTTGATGTGATAGAAAGTGAAAAAGAAAAAGTCGAGGATATCGTTACAAAAATTATGACACATACAATAGAATTAGATGTACCTTTAAAGGTTAGTCATGATTATGGAGGAAATTGGTATGATACAAAATAAAATCGTGGTTGGAATACTACCCACTTATAATTTAAAAGATATGAATGACCCTTATCAAGATCGGGCGTCTTTTGTCACGATGTATAGTAACAAAATAAAAGAATGTGGAGGGATACCAATCGGCATATTAGAGAAAGATGTTTCTTTATATACAAATCTTTGTGATGCTTACTTAATTCCTGGAGGCACCAAAATATGGCGAGACTTTTTTCCAATCTTCTTAGATGCTTTAAAAAATCATAAACCGATTTTAGGAGTTTGTATGGGTGCCCAAATGATTTCTATGTTTTTTAATTTATTAGAAGATCAAAAGCAATATCCTGAACTTTCATTAGAAGAAATTTATCAAAAATTAAAAGAAGAAAATCCATATTTAGTAAAACTTCCAGAAGAAAATATTCATAATCATGTTGTCACCAAAGAAATAGAGTCTATTGAAAAAGCAAAACATGAAATTCAAATTGTAAAAAATAGTTTACTATATCAAATTTATAAACAAGATAGGATGGATGTCGTAAGTTTACATTCAATCGTGATTCACCGAGTTCCAAAAAATTTATTAGTCTCAGCAAAAACAATCGATGATGTGATTGAAGCTGTAGAATATCAAGATTTTATTTTAGGCGTTCAGTTCCATCCAGAGATTGTAGAAGACAATAAAATCTTTGAATGGCTCATAGAAGAGGGAAGAAAATGCCAGAAATCGCGGAAGTTGAAACAGTAAGAAACACTTTAAAACTAAGAATATTAAATCAAAAAATAAAAGATTTTAAAGTTTATTATGCTCCTATTTTAATAGGAAATGAAAAAGACGTAAAAAAAGAACTTGTTGGCAAGTCATTTTTGGATATTAAAAGAATCGGAAAATGGTTATTATTTGAAACAGAGACTCATTATTTATTAAGTCATTTACGAATGGAAGGAAAATATTTTCTAAAAGACGAGAAAGATCCTTTAGAAAAACATGAACATGTAGAAATCATCTTTGAAAACGGTGTTTGTATGCGTTACCATGATACAAGAAAATTTGGAAGAATGAAACTGATTGAAAAAGATAAACTTTATGAATTTGATGGAATCAAGAAACAAGGGATTGAACCTATTGATTCGAAGCTCACCAAAGAATATCTGTATAAACATTTTTCTAAGAAAAACATTCCCATGAAATCACTTTTACTTGATCAAACGATTATCAGTGGTTTAGGAAACATTTATGCTGATGAAGTATTGTTTGATGCTAAAATCTTACCAATGAGACTAGGAACTTCTATCACTTTAAAAGAATGTGAAAGAATTAAAGCATCTTGTAATAAAATTATTAAAAAAGCTATAGAAATGGGTGGAACTACAATACGAAGCTATACTTCTTCTTTAGGAGTGACAGGAAGATTTCAACAATATTTAATGGTTCATAAACGAGAAGGAGAAAAGTGTTTTACTTGTGGTAGGCCAATCTTAAAAACAAGAATAGGTGGTAGAAGTACTTATTACTGTGAGCAATGCCAAAAATAGTTTATCACTTTTTTATAAATTTACTTGCTATTAAATTGAGTAAATGAAAAAATGCTAGAAAGTGTTTAGTCTAGCATTTTTTTTGCAATGTATATTCTTGATAAAATTGATAATGTTTAGAATTTTCTATTGGAATATTTAAATCATTTAATTCTTGAATGACTTCTGAAATTAAACTTCCAAATAATAATAAGTTATTCGCAAATAACATACCAATCTTTGCTTTAGAGATTGAATATTTTTGAGATAATTCTTGAATTGATGTGTTTCTTCTTCTTCTTTCTTTAATTAAATAAAGCATAGATAAAGATTCTTTTAAAGATTTTTTTAACATTGTTTTTCTTTCTTTTTCGATTCTTGCTAATGTATTTCCCATCATTTTTACACCATGAATATAAAGATCATGTTCTTTTGTTGTCATCGGGTGAACTTCTTCGAAGGTAATTCCATGTTTTTTAATTATAATATCATAATAAGTAGGCCGTTTTTCTTTTAATTCTTCTAATGCATAATTAATATCATCGATAGGAGAATAAAGAAAATAATTATAAATTCCTTTTCTAAGACTTCCATTTACAATTTTTCTAGTAATAATGACTGCTTTTTGTATAATAGTGGATTCATCTTTATTATTAACATCATCCTCCAAATTATAAATATCGAGACCTAAAAAAACATTTAAAATCCGATTATCAATATTTTTAGTTCTTCTATTTAATTCATCTAATAATTGGGGAAATGTTATATTAAATTTACTTACATATTCCGCTTGTAGTTTTTTTAAAACAAAATTTGTATTTTCAGATTCCATAGCCTCTTTAATTAATTTTACTTTTTCATCTTTTTGATAATTTAAATAAGTAAGTAAAAAATAAACTTTAATACCGTTATTAATTTTGCGAAAAGCGCGAGTAAACCCTTCACTCATAAAAGTGGCATTTACAATTTCTTCTTGTTCTTTCGGATTTAAATAACTTAACATTTCTTGTAACAATTTAGGATCTCCATAAAATTTAGATTCATAATATTTCTTGACATTTTTTTGTTTTTTAATTCCATTTTGAGCTTCATAATTTTTTCGAATTAATTGATAATTCATAGAGATACGAGAGTTCACAGCATATTTGGAATTCATATTTGTTCCATCTAATAAAGTATTTAATACTGCTTGAACAAAAAGAAGTTGATTTGTTTTACAATCCTCTAAATTGAAAAATTGATTTAATTCAATATAATTATTTTGATATGGAGTAAAAAACAGTTCCATTAATTGTGTATCTGTATTATGCGAACAAGTATATATAATAAAATTTCTAATATGTTTTTTAACGACTTGTCTTAACTCAAAATTATCTTTCATAATATCTGGATGTTGATTCGCATACTTTAAAACTCCAAAAGTAATTACTTCCACTGTTTTTGGAGAAGGATTCCAAGTTTTAAAATAACTATCTAACACTTCTAATACAATTCTTGTAATCTTCGATTGTTTTGATTCTTTCATTTCTTTTTTCCTTTCAGAAACATATTATATGTTACTATTCACAGCCCAGGAAAGTGAATAAGTGGTAAAGATATCAACAAAATGCGATGAAAAGGGAAAAAATCGC
>CANPXO010000037.1 GCA_947586205.1 uncultured Bacilli bacterium | reverse complement strand
AGTCCACCTCGCATTTATATTATAACTCTTTTTTTATTTTTTTGTACATTTTTTTGCATTATGGCTGAGTAGTAACATTTTTTCTGCGATTTCTTCTATTTTTTCTTCTTTTCTATTGATTTTTTTAGTATTTAGTAATATCATAAAATCACCTTTTCGGGTAAAAGATGCTTGAGTTTATGAGATTTGAGAGCATCTTTTTTTGTGTTTTATTCTATTTTCTTTATTCAAAAAAGACAAGAGTTTTTTATTTTCTCTTGTCTTTTCTTTCTCAAATAATTTCCAAATTTCTTCATTTTTCTATATCATTTAATCTACAAATCTACATGATATAATAAATCGTAGGTGGTTTCATATGAAAAGTAAAAATATTCTGGCAATTAATCTTAAATATTATAGATATTTAGCTAAGCTCTCTCAAGAAAAATTCGCGGAAGCACTAAATACAAGTCTTATCTATTTAAATCAATTAGAAAACGGAAGAAGAAATCCTTCTTTAGAAATGCTAGATAAGATTTCAATAAATCTTTCGCATTTATTAAACACAAATGTTACTCTTGCTGATTTGATTACATATGATCCAAGAAAGAAAATAAATTCAAAAAGAATTGATGAAAAAAAAGAAAGCTCATTTTAAGCTTTCTCAACATCAATTAACACTTCTTCTCCATTTAAGTCATAAGAAGTTGTAAGTTCTGGATTTGTTTTAAATTCTAAAGCAAGTGTTTCTTCTTTAATATAATCTTCAAATTTTTCTAAGACTTCATCAAAACGACTTGTTCCATAATAAGAAATAATAATGCGGTCTACGACATCAAAGTCTTTTTGCTTTCTTAGATTTTGAACTTTACTTACAAATTCTCTTGCAATTCCTTCTAAAATTAAATCTTCGGTTCTTTCTGTATTTAAAATCACAAATAGATTATTTTCCATCGCGACAAAGAATCCTTCTTTGGCATCAACTCTAATATCAACCATATTTGGAGTAATTGTTAAGTCTTCGCCATTCATGGTTGTACTTACTTCTTCTCCATTTTCAAGGCTTTCAATTTCTTCTGTAGAAAGATGTGTCAAACATTCAGTAAAATCTTTCATCTTAGAACCAAAGATTTTACCTACTTCTTTAAAGTTTGGTTTAATCGTAAAGTTCATATATTCAGATAAATCCGTAATAAACTCGACAGATTTTACATTTAATTCTTCTTCAATCAAAGGAATTAAATTTCCAAGGATATTCTTTTTCTTCGCATCTAAATATACACATGGAAGTGGTTCACGAACCTTTATTTTAACTTCTTCACGAATATTTCGACCTAAACGAATGATTTCTCTAACCGTATCCATTTTTTCTTCTAAAGATGGATTGATTAATTTCTCATCACAGACTGGATAATCTGCTAAATGAACACTTTCCTCCCCAGTTAAATCTTGATACATTTCTTCAGAAACATATGGGATAATTGGAGCCACAAGTTTACAAAGTCCAACTAAGACTTCATAAGTTGTGATATAAACAGCCTTTTTGGAATCATTCATTTCACTTCCCCAGAAACGTTTCCGATTACGGCGAATATACCAGTTGGATAAATCATCTGATACAAAACTTGCAATGGCACGGACCACTTTATTTAAATCATATTCATCAAAAGACTCTGTCACATATTTTACAAGTCCATTATATTTAGATAAAAGCCATAAATCAATCTCTTCTCTTTTTTCCACAGGAATCTGACATTCATCTGTATCAACTGAATCCGTATTTGCATATAACTGAAAGAAACTATATGTATTTTTAAATGGATTAAAGAATTTCGAATAAACTTCTTTTAATCCTTCTTCATCGAACTTAAGTGGAGTCCAAGTTGGTGAAACATAAGGTAAATAGAAACGAACCGTATCAGCTCCATATTGTTCCATAATTTTAAATGGTTCCACAGCATTTCCTTTTGATTTATGCATCTTTTGTCCATTTTTATCTAAGATGAGTTCATTTACTAATACATTTTTATATGGACTTTTTCCTGTCATAAAGACACCAATAACAATTAAACTATAGAACCATCCTCTGGTCTGATCAATTCCTTCCGCGATAAAATCAGCTGGATATTGACTTTTCCAAAGGCTTTCATTTTCAAATGGATAATGATATTGAGCAAAAGGCATAGCACCTGAATCAAACCAGCAATCAATAACTTCTGGTACGCGGTTCATCATACTTCCACATTCTGGACATTTGATATGAATATCATCAACAAAAGGACGATGCAAATCGATCGTATTTTCATCTACTTCTTCGATTGCTTTTTCTTTTAATTCTTTTCGACTTCCAATCATTTCCATATGTCCACAAGAACAACGCCACAAAGGAAGTGGAGTTCCCCAGTACCGATTACGACTAATAGCCCAGTCATTCATGTTTTCAAGCCAATTACCAAATCTCTTTTCTCCCACGAATGATGGATACCAATGAACTTTTTTATTTTCTTCAATAATTTTATCTTTTAATTTAGTCACCTCTAAATAATAAGAAGGTCTAGAATAATAAACAAGTGGTGAGTCACAACGCCAGCAATGAGGATAATCATGTTTCATCTTTTGTTTTCTAAATAACTTATCATTTTCTTTTAACCAAGCGATAACCTCTAAATCCGCATCAAAGATATTCATACCCTTCCATAATCCATCCGTATAAGTAGCATCTTCTCCTACTGGATTTAGATAAGGGAGTTGATATTTTTTTCCAACTTTTGCATCATCTTCACCAAAGGCAGGAGCAATATGAACAATACCAGTACCATCACTCATCGTTACGTATTCATCACAAGTGACATAAAAAGCATGTCCTTCTACTTGTAAACTTGGAATAAGTTGTTCATATTCCACATATTCCAAAGTTTTACCTTTGAATGTTTCTAATATTGTTACATCTTTTCCTAATACTTGTTCCACTAAAGCAGTAGCTAAAATAAAACGATATCCAGAAGACTCGACTAAAGAATAATCTTCATTTGGATTGACACATAAAGCAACATTACTAATTAAAGTCCAAGGTGTAGTAGTCCAAACAAGAAAATAAGCATCCATATCTTTTCTTTTAAAAGGAACGGTTACTGTATTTGCTTCAATTTCTTTATATCCCTGAGCAACCTCATGAGAAGCAAGTCCTGTTCCACATCTAGGACACCATGGCATAATTTTAACTCCTTGATAAAATAATCCTTCCTCAAAAAATTTTTTCAAAATATACCATTCTGTTTCAATATAATTATTATCATAAGTAATATAACGATTATCTAAGTCAATAAATTGTCCCATTTCTTCAGTTAATCTACGGAACTGTTTTTCATTTTCCCAAACCGTTTCTCGACATTTTTCATTAAATTTTTGAATTCCATACGTTTCAATATCATTTTTTCCAGAGAAACCAAGTTGTTTTTCGACTTGAACTTCCACAGGTAACCCATGTGTATCCCATCCAATTTTTCTTAAAACTTTATACCCTTTCATTGTTTGATATTTACAAAATGTATCTTTTAAAAATTTAGCAACCATATGATGAATTCCAGGCATTCCATTGGCTGTTGCTGGTCCATCATAAAAAACCCAATCTTTGGCATCTTTTCTATTTTGAATCGTTTGATCTAAAATATCTTTCTTTTTCCAATTTTCTAAAATACTTAATTCCACTTCTTTTGTACTTCTTTTATCTAATTCTTTAAAATTTTTCATTTCTTTTCCTCCTCAAATTTCAAACTTTTCTGTTTCATATCTTTCATTCCATAAATCTCATAAATACTTTCTACATCTAATGAAGTCACTTTCTCATTTTCTAAATTTAATTTTCTTAAAGTATCTCTTACCTCTTCTTCGTTCTTTCCTTCAATCTCAACATATTCAGGTATCATAGGACAACAATCTAAATCTATTTCTACTTCATTTAAAAGATACTGTATTCGTTTATTTTCTTGATAGGCTCTTGGAGAGTATCCTAATTTTTCTAATATTTCATAAGTTTTATCAAAATCATTCACTTCGATTTCTAATTCTTTGGTTCCATCAATTGTTTTATCTTTTACTTCTTTAATGGTTAAAGTTGATTTTAGTCCATTCGTTCTTAGACGCATCCATTTCGATTCCACACCTGGTTCTACATCATAAACATATCTTCTTTGGAATCTTTCAAATTGTTTGATAGCACCCAGTTCTTCTAATCTTTTAATGATTTCCTCATGATTTATTTCTAAAACTCTGAGTTCAAATTCTGTTTTCATACACCCTCCTTTAATAAAAAAAAGATGATACCAAAGGAGTCTATATAAGACGGTACCATCCTTAATTTCACTTTTATCACTGATATCGTAAGTGACCCGTTAAAAACATTCTATAAGTGATATTTATAAAATTCCATGATCTAACTTTCACCAACTATTAGATTCTCTTTTTTCACTTTCTTTTATAAACGTGTCTTAACGTTTTTAAGTACGTTCTTATTATATGAAAGAATTAAGTTAAAGTCAAATAAAATTTAATCTTCTAGCCAAGTTTCTAGCTCACTTTTACTAAGCATTCCTATTTGTTTTTTGACTTCTTTTCCATTTTTAAATAAAATTAATGTTGGAATAGACATGACACCAAATCTCATTGCTAAGTCTTCATGCTCATCAGTATTTACTTTTAATACATCGATACCCTCCATAGTTTCTAAAACTTCACCCATCATTTTACAAGGTCCACACCAATCGGCATAAAAATCCACTAAAACTTTCTCTTTAGCAACTTCTTCTTCAAAATTTTCATTCTTTAAATACTTAATCATTTAGGATTCCTTTCTATATTTATCTAACACCGTATTTACATTAGATATTTCTAATTTTCCACTTGCAATTAAATCTTCGACAGAATTAATATCAACAATATCATACTTTAATAGAATATCCAAACTTTTTAAATTATATTCATTCTTATCCGTTTTATTTTGATCTTTCATACTAATAATTTCTTTGACTGCTTGATAATATTCCTTCGTATAGTTTGATAAAATAGGACTCGCATCCACGATTGGGTTTGCTAATTTCGATTCTTGAATTAACGTATTTGTTGTGGGAAATTGAGAAAGTAAAAACAAACCAATAAAGACAAAAATGTAACTTTCAAATAGTCCAAAAAGTCCTCCTAATAGTTTTGATGGAATTCCTAAGATAATCGTAAACTTTAAAATTTTTTCAATTCCACCCGTAATTTTTACTAAAATCTGTAAAAGGATCATTAATACAATATAGACTAACAGAAAAGCAATGGCTTCATAAATAATAATATTTAACACAGATAACCCTTCAAAGTCCCCACCAAACTTAAAAAATGGGAAGATGGAATATAAAAGCTTTGCTACTGGATTTTTTAATGTATAAGAAAGCATAATAACAAAGACTGCCCCGACAAACATTGTTGCACTTTGAATAACTCCTCGCTTAAAGCCAACAGCAACCCCCATTAACAAAAAAAGTAAAATTACAGCATCAATCACACTTATCATTCTTTACACCTCTACTTCATTATATTACAAAAATTAATGAATTGTAAAGCAAATTATGATACAATACTTTTGGGTGATGTGAAAATGACAATTGTATTTAAAGTTAGTGAAGAACTTCAAAAAAAGATGATAAAATATTATGAAAATAAAAAGAGAGAAAAAACTCCGCCTTATGCTTATTTCCAAGCATTAGATGCAGATACGATTGTAACTCTTTATGAGTCAGGAAAAGTGATGTTTCAAGGTATCAGCGCGGATATCGATGCTAATATGTGGATCGACCTTGAAAAAAAACTAACAGGAACTGTGATTAATATCAATGAAAATAAAGAAAAACAAGAGAAAGCCGCAAAAATAAAAAATGAGTTTTATAGATTATCGACGATTGGTTCTGATGAAGTTGGAACGGGAGACTATTTTGGCCCTATTGTAGTAACAGCTTCTTTTGTTCCAAAAGATAAGGTAGATGAACTAGATAAATTAGGAGTTCGAGATTCCAAAAAGATTACGGATGAAAAAATTAAACAAATCGCGCCAACTCTTTTAAAAGAAGTTGAGCATGTGACTTATATTTTAAACAATAAAGAGTATAATGAATATCAAAAAAAAGGATACAATATGAATCAAATTAAAGCAATTCTTCATAATAAGGTTCTTTATGAATTAAAAGAGAAAATTTCCCAGTATGATAAAATGGTTGTAGATCAATTTGTTTATCCTAAAAAATATTATGAACATTTAAAAGAGGAGAAGCAAGTCGTTTATGGTATTACATTCTTAACAAAAGCAGAAAGTGTCTGTGCTTCTGTTGCTGCATCGAGTTGTATCAGTCGTTATTTATTCTTAGAGGAAATGGATAAGCTAAGTGATAAACTTAAGATGGTCATTCCCAAAGGTGCTGGAGAAGATGTCGATGAAGTGGCTGCAAAAGTCGTGAAACAATATGGAGAACAAATGCTTTATGATGTCGCGAAATTAAACTTTAAAAATACTTTCAAATTACAAGAATATATCAAGCAGTGAATCTTTTCACTGTTTTTTATTCCATCGCGTGCATTAAAAAATTGGTAAAAGCTAAATTTTTTTCATATGTTCCATTTTTCATAGCTGTATCAAGTTTCGATAGTTCTACCAAAAAGTCTTTTAAATCATCCATATGATAATTCATTGCTTCTTTTCGAACATTCTCTAATTGCCAATCTTGAAGTTTCATACTTTTGGCCATGTCCCCTCGATTATATTTCTTTCTTTCTAGTATTTTATAGTAAAACATTAATCGGTATTCTCTGGCTAAAACATTTACTAGTTGAAAAACATCGATTTTAATGACTTCAAAATCATTTAATAACTGGAAAGTGGTTCGATAATCTTTACTCACCACTGCATCTACAAATTTGAATACATTGTCATTTACATTAGATACAATGATATTCTTCATTTGGTCTAAGGAAATAGTACTTCCCTTTTCAAAATAAAGGTCTAACTTCCCTATTTCATTCACAATGATATCATAATTTCCTAAACATGCCTCATTAATATAACGAATAGTTGCATCATCGACTTTATAATGGTGTAGTAACTTTTTGATTTCTTCATTTAGCTCATAGTTTTTAGGTGCTTTTATGAAATAAAACTCCCCTACTTCTTGAATCTTTTTCGTGATACTTTTTCTTTGGTCACAAGGCTCATACGTTGTAAAAATTAAAGTGGTGAGAGGATATGGATTTTCTAAATATTTCATAAGTTTTTCGCTATCTTTTTCATTCAATTTCTCTTTGCCAAAAAAATCAGCATTTTTTACAATTAAAAATTTTTCTTCTTCAAACATCGATACGTAAGATGCTTCTTCTAAAATATCCGTCATCGACGTCTCACCAAACGGATATTTCAGTACATTGGTACTTTCTCCAATGATTTCTTTGATTTTTTTATCTAATAAAGTTTTTGAATCACTAGAAATAAGCATGATTTTCATAGACTCACCATCTTTCCAAATCTAAATTTACTATATCAAATTTATCTCTTTCTGTCCATTCTTTTACGACGTCATCACTTGAAGTTTTTCTCCTTTTTTAGAAATTTGAAACCAAATGGTTCCCTGATCTTTTGTTTCATAGTAAGGAATTTGCAAAGTATTTAAGGTATCAAGAGTTTCTTCACTTGGATGACCATAGGAATTGTTCTTTCCAACAGAAATAATGGCATATTTAGGATGTACTCTTTTTAAGAAAGAAAAACTACTACTTGTATTCGAGCCATGATGTGCGATTTTGACAACATCACTTTGGATATTAGGTAAAGCATCTTCTATTTCTTTCGGAGCATCGCCTAAGAATAGAAAAGAAGTCCCATAAAGTGTAAAACGATAAATTAAACTAGATGCATTTTCCTCTTTATTCACTTTTGTAAATTCTTCAATGCCAATATATTTACTCTGTAAACTTTTTTGAAGTTTTTTAGGATAAGACTTCACAATTTCTTCTTCCCCATCCGTATATTCATTCGGATTTAAAATAACATGTTGAATCTTCATTTCTTTTAAAAATCCAATCGCATTTCCCATATGATCATAATCTCCATGACTTAACACTAAATGATTGATTTTGTCTATTCCTAACGAATAAATGAATGTTTTGATATTCGAGCCTGTATAATGCTCTCTATCATAAATACTTCCACCAGTATCTAATAATAGGACTTCTTTTTGAAAGGGACTAACAATCAATGAAGCATCTCCTTGTCCCACATCAATAAAATAAACATAAGCATTGGAATCCCATTTGGGCATCATTTTAACGATACATAAAAGAACGAGAAGAAGGACAAGAAATTTTTTCTTCTTTCTTTCAAAAAAGAAATAAAGGAAAACCAAATAAACAAGCCAAAAGAAAATAGATACTTTAGGAATGACTATGATAAGGAAATTACAAAACGATGCTAAGTGATTTAGCCACATAAATAGATTTAAATAAAACGATAAGATTCCACTCATCCAAGGAATAAAAAGATTTAATAAACACATGGGATATAAGAAACTCATAAATGGGATAAAAATAAGATTTAAAAGAATAGAGAAAGCATTTACTTCATAAAAATGAATCGCACAGATGGGAATGCTTGCAAGAAAAATCATGCAATTTTGTTTTAAAATACTTTTGAGTGTCTTTGTTCTTTCAAAATAAAGAAAACAAGCGGATAAAAGAAAGGAAAACTCGAAGCCTACATCTTTTAAATAGAAAGGATTTATGAGAACAAAACACAAGAAAAGAAATAAAAACAACTGTTTATCACTCCATAAGTCTTTCGCATAATGATTGATTTTTTTGGCATAGTAAAAGACTACAACACGAAGAACAGATGGAGTAAAACCAACTAAAAAAGCATAAAACCATAAAAGAACAAATAACACGATGTTTCCTACTCGACTTTTCTTAAAGAGAAAACTGACCATGGAAATAAAAAGAGCAAAATGCATTCCTGATACGGCAAATAAATGACTTACTCCATTTTTTTCCATATCTGTTGTATCTAACCCTTCCGTACTCCCAAGTAAAATAGCTTTTAGATAAGTGTGATTTGGATTTTGCTCTATCCACTCATTCACATTATTTTTAAGAGAATAAAGAATATTAGGTTCTTTTAATTTTTCTATGGAATTTGCATAACAAAGATAATAGATATGTTTGTAATACAAATATTCTTTATAATTAAAAGTATTTGGAATGGTGTTTTCTTTTGGTTCTACAAATTTACCACTTACTCTTACTAAACTACCAATCCACTCTTCCTTTTTTTCCTCTTCTTTAAAATCATAATATACAATCACTTTTTCTTTTCCTTTGATTGTAAATTTTCCTTCTTCCATAGATACTTCAGTAATCGTACCTATAATTTCCGTTGTATCTAAAGAATATTTACTTTCATTTTGAATACAATAGGCATGTAATGTAATAATTATTGTTAGAAAAAAGAGGAAAAGAAAGAAGAGGTTAGATTGTAATATACTTCTCCAACTTTGCATAAATAGCCTCTCCTATTCCTTTGATATTTTTGAGTTCTTCCTTGTTTAGGAAATCACCACAAGTTTCCCGATAGTTGATGATGATTTTAGCTTTCGCTTCGCCAATTCCTGGAAGTGTCTCTAATTCTTCTAATGTTGCCGTATTCAAGTTTACAACTTTTGTTGTTTTTGTCGAACTTGTTGTTGTAGAAGATTCCGTGATGGGTTCTTTTTCTGTGGTGTATTCTTCCACTTCCTCTTTTGTAAATACTGTGATCACCATTTCATCAGTGACAGCCTTCCCTAAATTCAAGTTTTCCGTACTTGCATCTTTGGTAAGCCCACCGGCAAGATTAATGACATCTTGAATAATGGTTTTCTTTGGGACACGATACACACCAGGATTCATCACAGCACCTTTCACATCCACGACATACATTTTGTTTTCGTCTTCTTCGGCAAGTTCATTGATGGTTTCAATTTTTGGACACTGGAATGATTCTTCCGCGGTTACTTCTGTAAGATATAATCCCCCAAAAGTGAATGCCAGAATTCCTAGAAAAAGAAGCGCGCAAATCATTTTGTTTTCTCGCAAAATATCTAAAAGATGTTCCATAAGGGTTCTCCTTTCTAAGGAAGTATAAATTTACCTCCTATATATATATTCAAAAAAAAGTGCTGATTTCCTTTTTTTTGAAGCAAATTTCTTTAAAAAAATTGAAATTTGTACATTTGCTTTACACTTTTGCTTATTTTCACCATTTTGATTTACATGTTATTTACATTGCATAAAAGTGTAAAGAAAAAGTAAAGGATTCACTCTTTACTCATCTTTTATTTTTGATAAAATTTTCTTATTATTTTTCTTTTAATTGTTCGATTTCTTCAATAGATAAACCTGTAACTTTAGAAATATAAGAAACATCCGATTCTTCTAACATATTTTTAGCTATTTCTAAGTTACGGTCATTTCGACCATCATCACGTCCTTCTCCATAGAAAACATTTTTTAAATTTTCTTCCCAATTGTAGATTTTACGTAATTGTTTGTCCTGTCTTAAATCTGTTGGGCTTGTTGCTATTGTCATTAAATCCTCATCTCCTCTTGCGATTTGTTTTCTTTTCTTCTCTGATGTTTCTTGCATTAACCATAGATGTCTTAGTAACAAATCGTAATTTATAACATTATAATAATCTACTTTAGGTAACTTGTCAAGTCTTAGAATAAAGATTTCTATATCTTTAGAAAGTGGTGTATACTCTGGTCCTTCTCCTTTAAAATTATATCTTTGAAACCAATGGTCATCTAATTTTAAACTTTCACTTACTTCATATGCTATGACGATTCCAATCACTTTTCTAGCTGATTCATAATCTTCTTTAGGTCTTAGTTGTCCTCCATCTATTCTAGATAAGTATTTACGAATCTTAATCAGTCCTGATTCATTTAATAAAGTATATGGTTCTATATCAATAATATAACTTTTTAAATAAACAAGTAAATCTACTCTCATATCTTTCTGTTTTCTTTTTGCTTTTTTTAAATATTTTTCTTCATAAACATCAAGTTCATGAAAAGCATTTTGATAATCAAATCCAACATACATAAAGAAGGCAACCAGAAACGCTTTTAATAAATGAACATCATCATATACATCTTTAAATAAAGCATCAGAAACGATTAATTGATCTAAATTTTTCTTATTATTTTTATTCTTATTTTTCTTTTTCATAAACAAAACCTCCTGCATCGAGGAGTTATATTAGCACATTAGATGTGCAAAATTTGTCGAAAAAAGGGAGAAGTTACAAAAAAATGATGTTTTTTCAAATTTACATCATTTTACTCCATTATGATTCTAATTTTAATTGATACGGTTTTTCATAACTTCCATCATTGTCATCGTTAACAATTTGAACATCTTTTTTTAGATATAAAGTAGGAAAAACAAGATAATTGCAACGATTAACAGCGTCAAACATATAATTCATCTTAAATGTTGACTGCGTCCAATAAAATGCATATCCATTTTCTTCTATATCTGTAGTAATTGTCCACATAACGCCCTTTGTAGCTATCCAATCATTCACAACACATTCTATGGATGAAATCCCTGAACTATTATAGCATTTTTCTCTACCTAAAGTTCCTCCAGAAGTTGCATATCCTAAATCGCTTGGATAAATGAGCCCTATACTATGATAGATTGTATCTTCTACCGTATTATTGGAATTCCATTCATATTTTTCAGGAGCACCCTTTCCACCTATTGAACCTCTTTCTCTTTCATAAAATTCATTTGATGAAGTCTCATCATTTTCGCTTCCTCCTATATTCCATGATATTTCAGTATCTATCATATTTTTTGACAATTGATCTGTTAATCGACTCTTAATAGAATCACCATCAGATATAATTCCGTTATAATAGTCCGTATTTAAGTATTTCATCAAACTTGATTGAGTCCAATCATTGTCGTAAGTAGAATTCCATGTCATTCCTTCTTCGAAAGGTTGGTCTTTAATAATTTTTAATCTTTGTTCTACTTTTTCTTTTCCATCTGCTTGAGGCACTAGTACATTGACAAGACCTATAATTCTCCATAATTCATTATTAAATGTCACATAATTATGAACATAGTTCTTATCTTTAGCAGTTCGAAATACTTCACATTTACCCTGATTTTGGCTTATTGCATACCCATAATGATTAGTACACTCTTCTAACGAATGACAATATCCTGTTATGCTATTATCAATATCACTGTGAAACGCATATATATCATGATCTTCAAAATTCATTCCCGCATATCGATACTCTATTTGAGTCCATCCACTTTCCGTTTCTCCATTTTCATCTGTAATATTTGCATCAGTATGTTCTACTGCATATAATCCATTTCCATTATCTGCTAATTCTACATCTCTTCCACCTATTTTTGCTTTTGGTATTTCATAATTATTTAAGGTTATTTTTCCTGCCCAATTGGCATTGTTTGTTTGAACAGGTACTCCATCTACTATTGTTCCATCTACTGGTGTATCATAATCCATAAATAAAAGTAAATTAAATGATTTTGTGTCATTTGCTCCTAATTTGAATTTATATAATTGATAAGCTTCTTTTGCATCTGCAATAAGTTTACTTCCATTCTTTTTATTCTCTATTAATTTATAACTAGGTGTTTCTTTTTCACTTCCTATTTCTATTCTACTTCCTTGATGAGAAAGAACTTCATCTGTTTCTGGTTCAAATTTACTTTCCGTATCTTCATTTGACCACAAAATAACATCTACATAATCATCTTTTAAATTTGGTTCATCTGCTGTTAAACTTTCCATATTAATAGAAACAGGTATTTCTTTACTACAATTATTGGTAATAGTAAATGTATACGGTTCTTGACTTGGAAAGAAATCTTTCACTAGTTCTTCATTTGTCATTGGATAAGCATTATCTAAAGTAAATCCACCACTACCCCATGAAACTTCTAATTTTAAACAATCTGAATAGACTAAGTTTTCATCTTCTTGAGTTAAAGTCCTACTCCAATAAGCATAGGTTAAACCTATCACTCCAAATAGGAAGATAAACATTCCTATTAATGTTAATGTAATTGCTTTTTTCTTTTCCATAAAAATGAACCTACTTTCTATCATAGGTTCATTTTATCACATATACCCCCCCCCCTCGTCAATAGATAGGATATATTTTTTGTTATTTGTGGTTTGTTGTGAATTTGTAGATGTAGATTTGGTAATTATTTGATACAAATTTTTGGTAATTATTTGAGAATCTTTTATAAAAAAAATATTCTTTGAAT
>CANPXO010000036.1 GCA_947586205.1 uncultured Bacilli bacterium | reverse complement strand
TATGATATTCAGGAAATTATGGATCTTACAGGATTATCAATAACAGAAATTGAAAAGTTAAAAGAAGAAAATAGAAAATAAAAATTCTATTTTTTTGTGTCCATAAAATCACTTACTTTCTCCACTTAGCAAAAAATTGAAACAGATAATTATTCTTAAAATTTTTTTGAACCACCTCTGAGCAAAAAAATCCTATAAAAACAAAAGCTAAAAAATAAACATGAACAACTCCCCCATTAATATGATACATTAAAATCACATAAAGCAAAACAAAATCAATCACATACAAAAAAGTAAGAAGATATTGTAATATTTTTGGATAAGAATCTACAAGCTTAAAATGAAACTTAGTCACTATGGAAAAGACAAAACCAATACAAAAAGAAACAAAAAAAGAAAATAATTGAATAACTTCGTCCATTATTTAAATAACTTAGCAATAAAAGATTCATCTTTAGATTTTGTTTTTCCATTTTCTAAATATTGATAACTATTAATTTTTCCTTTAATTCGCACATTCCCATCATGGGTATCTAATTTTAAAATTTCTAAATTGCTTCCCTTTAATAACAATACACCCATTGTTGTTTCCAGTAAAAACTCTTCATGATCAAAACTTGTAATTTTTTTAACACCTGTTAAATGAATTTCACGTCGATCAATAATCTGGACTTCATGATTACTAGGAATTAATTCAATATTTGCTTGTTCCAATTTTATCACCTAACAAAATATATGAAAAAAGGTCAAAAAAAATTCTAGAAATCTCTAGAACTTTTCTATTCTTCAGAAGCTTTATTGTATTCTTCTAAGATTGCTTCAGTAAAATCATTTCTTACTTCTGGATTAATTGGATGGCAAACATCTTTATATTCTCCAGTAGCAGTTTTTCTACTAGGCATTGCAATGAATAAACCATTGTCTCCTTCGATAATTCTGATGTCGTGAATTGCAAATGAGTCATCAATTAGAACTGATGCAATTCCTCTCAATCTTGAATTTTCTTTCGCAATTTTGCGAACGCTTACAGATGTAATCTTCATATAACTCCTCCTAAAGTTAATTTATAACTTATACCTATATTTTAAAACAACTTTTCCAACTTTGCAAGTATTTTACGCAAGTTTTACTACAACATCACCAATAATCACATCTGCATAGTTAAAACTTTTCTCAACTCCATTCACTAAAACAGTAAAAACATAAGGATAAACACCAGATACAGTCCCATAATAATGGAAGTTTTTATTACGCATTCCATAAACTTCAATCGATACTTCTTTATTTAAAAAAGATTCAATTCTATCACGAACGATATCTAAATTCATAACTCTCCTCTCATCTGGGGAAGCCTACATACATCATACCATTACACATAATACCACCCATACCATTGGCACCGTACTTTGTTTTGGAAAGCAAAGTTACTAAATCAATTTGTTTACTTCTCTCTGTCATAGAAAGAACAGTCGCGATGATAGCTGGGTCCAAAGCATGAATATTTACCCGTTTAGGAGAACTTGCAAAATTAGCACCTGCTCGAATAAGTTCTTCATAGTTACTTTGACAAGCACCTGCGATAATCACAAGCTTTTCATGGCTTTTCTCATATTTTCGAGCCTCTTTCACAGCTTTTACAAAATTTTCTGTATTTTTATAATTTTTATTATCTTCTTTACTTCCTTTTTTAGGATAATAGGCATCATGACCCGTAATGACAACAATATCCGGTTGATATTCCACAAGTAAGTTACGAATATTTTTAGCTACATCACTCTCATTAATTTTTTTGCCAATCGCCATGACTCGATTTCTTTTATAAAACTTCAAACAACGATTTAAGTATTCCTCATCTGCATCGATATGCAAAACTTTGGCCGGCAAATAAAAAAAATCTCCCCTATCACCATCTATAAAATCATTAAATATTTCATCATCTTCATTTATATCACGTTCTTCACTCTTATATAAAACCAAATCTTCTAAAGGAGCATCCGCATAAAGTCTTACATGTTTTCCCTTTAAATAAGCCGTTTCTCCCTTAATGGATAAGACTTTAAAAATAACATCATGATTATATTTAATACGAGTAACAAAGTCTCCAACCTTGATATTCATAGGCTTCACCTAAAAAAGTATATGAAAAAAATAAAAATATCATGCCACATTTTCAAAACACAGCATTTACATTTTATTTACGCAAAAAGTGGAAAAAAGTTGTAAATATATAGAATCGTGCTAAAATAAAAGTAAGAAAGAAGGGAAAAATATATGCCAACACCAATTGGAAGAGATAAACCGTTACCAGACTATGTACAAAAAGAAGAAGAGAAAAAAGCTGTTCTACTGGCTGAAAAAGAAAGAAGAGAAAAAATAAACTCTTGGGAACAAGAAGCAGACAGAAAAGATGAACAAGCCCGAGATGCTTATTGGGAACAAGAAATGAAAAACGCTTTTCAAAAACATTTAATGAAAGGTCTTGATCGAGATACCGCCCTACAATTAGCACAAGCAGAAATCGATGAAAAAAGAGCAGAAACGGAAGGTTACTCAAGATAACAGGAAAATATCCTGTTTTTTTATACCTTTTCCAATAATTTTACATAGTCTTCATAAGATATTTCTTCTGCTCTTACATTTTCTGAGTACCCCATCTTTTCTAAAAATGAGCATATTGCTTTCCAATCACAAGATTTTAAATTGTTTTTTAAAGTTTTTCTTTTTTGTTTAAAAGCATCCATTAAAAACTTTTGAAGTTTTTGTACATTAATATCCTCCACATGTTCTTTTCGAGTCATTTTAACTACCGAACTGGTAACTTTTGGAGCAGGAACAAATGCACTAGGTGCCACATCACATAAAATAGTAGCATCAAAGAAATGTTTTAAATAAACTGTAAAATACCCATATTCTTTGGATTTAGGTTGAGCTGTGAAACGAAGGGCTACTTCTTTTTGAATAAGGATAGTCATTCCTGAAACCACAACTTCACTATTCAAAATATGTTCGAGTATTGAGGTGGTAATATAATAAGGAAGATTAGCAATCACATACAGATGTTCATAATCACCAATATCTTCTTTTATATCTCGTTTCAAAAAATCATCATAAATAACATGACACTTCTCACTTTCATAACCATTTAAATAGTCTTTCATTCTTTCATCTAATTCATAACAAACTAATTTACCAGATTTCTTTACTAAATACTTTGTCAAAGCACCCATTCCAGGACCTATTTCTATAATCACATCTTTTTCATTCGTATCAAAACTATCTGCAATGGTTTTTAAGACATTCTCATCTTTCAAAAAATTTTGTCCTAAACTTTTCTTTGCTCTTACTGTTTCCATCTAAATCACCTCAAAATAAGAAAAGACTCTAACGAGTCCATCCAGTACGTAATACATCATAAGTAGACATAGTCCGTCCTGCATATTGATTTGCATAGGCTTCACTTGGCATTAACAAATCTAAATCATTTCCTAAAACCCCACGGTCTAAAACAATCGCGATAATAGGATCTGGCGAAATATGATTAAGTTGAAATCTTACAATCGTGCCACATGGTAAATTAAGACTAGAGGCAACAATTCTTACATTTCCATAATCATTATCAAAATAAGTTGTTGTTCCATCTCTTACATAATAACTTGGTTTACAAGCAAGAGTACCCCCACATAAAGGACAATCAGCTCCATATCCAGTTATGTCTCCAGTAAATGTATCTTTCGCACTATATAAATCATTTTTAATATCTTCTTCTAATTTTAAAGCCATCGTTGTTAAATTAATCACACGATTACTTGCATCATTGGAAACACTCGCATAGTTTTTATTTGCACTTATATTCGCGCCAAAAACAAGAACTACAATAATAAGGATTTGAAATGGAATAAATATTTTATGTTTCAATTTAATCACCTTACAAATACATAATAGCACAAAAGACTAGCATTTGTCAAAAATCTCTTTAATATTTTTGTTGGTAATTTCTGAGAGTTCTTCTAAGGATTTTCCGCTGATTTCACTTACAAATGTAGCAATATTAAACACATATTTAGGTTCATTTTTAGTTCCCCTAAAAGGATGTGGAGTAAGATAAGGACTATCCGTTTCAAACACAATAAAATCAAGAACTTCAAGCACAGTATCTTTCAAATGACTATTTTTAAACGTAACCACCCCATTAATTCCAAGTTTATATCCCATTTTTATATATATTCTCGCTGTTTCAACACTTCCAGAGAAAGAATGAATGACACCTTTAACTTCAGGATATTTCTTTAACATTGCTATCGTATCCTCGGTCGCTTCCCGAGAATGAATCACCACAGGCAAATGATATTTTTGAGCAAGTTCTAATTGTCTTTCAAATAACTGTTTCTGTTCTTCTTTATTCACTTTTGTATAATGATAATCTAAGCCAATCTCGCCAATCGCAATGACTTTCTGATCTAGTAAATTATTTTCTAAAAATTCTAAATCTTCTTCTGTATAAAGCTCTACTTCTTCAGGATGAATTCCCAAACACCCATAAACATTGGAATAAGTATGTATTACATTGAGTACTTCTTCATTAGATTTTTGATTACAACCCGCGACAAAAAAGCGAGATATCCCTACTTCTTCAGCTTTTTGAATCACAGATGAAATATCCTCGTAATACTCTCCATATAAATGACAATGTGTATCTGTAAACATATTAAATATCCAATTCCTCAATACGATCATCTTTACTCATAGATTCATTAAAATCACTTAATTTTTTCATAAATTCCTTTTGTTCATCGTCACTATATCCTTCAAAAAATACTTTTTCTATTTGATCTCTATTAAAAAGCAAAACTTGTTCACTATCTAAAAATCCTTCAGGATAAAGACATCCACTATAATCATACATTTCATTTTGATTATCATTATTAACTGCCAAATAGCCAGTCACCATAACCTTTTTAGTTCCACCCTTTAAAAGTACAACACTTCCAATTGATAATATCTGATCCATAAATCCTCCTTTTATTCATTTAATATTTCTATTGATTTATCAAAATCTTCCAATCTTGCAATTTCTGTATAAATTATTTCAATCTTCCTTTGCTTTCTTTATAAGATTGAATGATTTGAGAGACTTCATCTTCGCTAATTTCTGAATATGACACATTCGCATCCACCAAGATAGTTATAAAATATTGTTCATGAATCCATTCTCCATCTTTACTCAAATAATACATAAAAGTATCATCTTCTAATTTTAAAATTCCACCTTGATCCAATTTAAAATAACGTGTTTTTTTACTCATAGGTACCTCTTTTCATAACTTTCGTTTCTCTTCTTTTTTAAAAGAGTTTAAGAATTGATTGGTGATTTCTTTAATATAATCTGCTTTTTTTAATTTGCTAATCCATTTATCAGGAATATTTTCCATCCCATAAATAATTCCATTTATCGACCCTGTAATAGCCCCAATGGTATCCGTATCACTTCCTAAATTCACTGATTTTAAAACGGCTTCTTCATAACTTTGGCTTTGAAGCGTACTCCAAAGAGAAGCTTCTAAAGAAGATACAACATATCCATTCGATTGAATCTCATCTTTAGAAAGAGATAATAAATCTAAATTTAAAATTCGATTAAAATTTCTGACTGTTTCCATAGAATAATATTTTTCATAAGGAATTTTCTTAAGATTTTGATAAGCTTCAAGTGGAGATTGACCATCAAATAAAAATTTCACATAGTCACAATAAATTTTACAAGCCAAACAACTAATTTCATGTCCATGAGTCAAAGAAGAGAATTGATTAACAAGATCTACTTCTTCTTGCAAAGAAAAATCATGTTTTTTTAGATAATAAGCAATAGGCAACATTCTCATTAAAGAACCATTTCCATTATCTTTAATTTTTCTTCCTCCACAAGCAGTAGCAGGAAGATGTTTCTCAAAGTTTTGAAGCGCTAAACAAGTCGTGATACCAATATCAAATACTTCATCAGTAGCAGTGTACTTTCCTTTACGATACCAATCATCAAATCTTTGCATCATATCTTCAAAAGAAATAGAAGGCTCTGCCAGAATTGAATCCATTGTAGCAAGTACCAAAGAAGTATCATCACTCCAAGTTCCTTCAGGCACTAAATGAGTACCAAAAGACCTCATATCTTGAACTGGATGTGCTTCTAAAGTATTTCGCGATTGAAATTCAACAGGAACTCCCAAAGCATCTCCAATTGCAAATCCAAGCATACCAGCTTGATATTTGTTTTCCATATCTTCTTCCATAAAAGATTTGTCCTTTGTAATAGGAGGAAGTCCCATTTGTTTTAAAAGTTCATTTCTTTTCTGAATTAACTTTTGTACATCCATTTTAATTTCTTCTTCTGTTTTATCACCCGTATGAATAGTAAACTGAACATCTGGAATTTTCCGACTCATCTAATCACTTCCTTTCATTTATTCTATTATACACTGAATAACAATTTTTCTCAAACCATTTACATCTTCTGTAGGAGGAAAAACTTTTACCATTTTTAGAGTAGTATCCTTCGCCAATATAAATTCATTTTCTGAATTATGAAATTCTGACACTTGATTAATATAAGCTCCCTGTGTTCCTTTATCAGCAATGATATCTAACACAATTGGATAACCTATATCTTTAGCAAACGAAGTAGAATAACATGGAGACGTACTCATGTATCCTAAATCTCCAAAAGTACAACCTTCTAACACAGAAAGTGTAGCATAAACTTGATTTAAATCATTTTTATCCACACCATCAAAAAGTTCAGCATAAGCAGAATTCTGTTTAAGAAAAGACCCTACTGTAACACCTCTAAAAAGTTCAGTTGCAACTTCAAGTCCACCATATTTTTGAATTGCACTATCAATCGCATCAACAATCTTTTGATTTGCAGAATTTAAATATTTTATACGTAAGGCTTGATTAATTACATGAAATCCTCCACCCGTATAATATGTTAAAGCTTTAATCTCCTCTTTATTCAACTGGTAAAGAAAGTTTCCTTCAATAGTAGATAAAAAATTAATAAAATTTCCCTTATCTACACCACCTCTCAAATTTTTGTAAACTTCATTACTAGTATTGCCTTTTTTAAATAATTCACAGACTAAATCTCCAGCATCACCATAATAATCTCCCATTTCTTTAATTCCTTCAATTCTTTTTAAAGGAAAGCGTTTATATTCTTGTGGGATTTCTTTATTTGATTTCGATTTATATTGCATAATTTTTGCAAAATTAAAATTATTTTTTTCTGTTATTCGATCAAGAATATTTTTCAAATTCACTTTAGGATCCGAAGAATCTTGACTAACATTCATCGCGTCTAAAACATAGTTTGGAAAATCAAAATATTTTAAAGAACCCAAATAACCTTCTAATTCATTTATTGCATAACTTAAAAATTCAAAATCATTAGCCTTAATTTCACCTTTTTTTATAACTTGTTCTATAAAATACTTTTTCCAGGGTTGATCTCCATTTTTTTCATAAAACTGAATAACTTCACACATTTCATGAAGAGTTTTATACTTACTTAAAAAATGTTCATCCATCGGAGCATCTTGTGTTTTAAACCGTTGATAAATTTTTAAATCTTCTATAGATGTATTATAAAGTAAAGCATATTTCTCATTAGGTTTCATGTTTTCTTTAATGAGTGGAATAGTATCATCAATTAATTGAGAATGATCTGATGTCAAAAATTGATTCAAAGCTTTTTGTAAATTTTGATAACTTTGATTTAATTGAGCATAAAAAGAAATAGAATCTCCTTCTGAAATTTGAACTTTCAAAGGAAGCTCATCCAAAGAATAGGTTCCATTCTTTTTTATTTGATCCAAAATATTTGTACTAACTTTTTCATTTTTTAAATTTTCAGAAATTGTCAAATAAAGATTATCTAAATCTGTTTGAACTTTTGGCAATCTTAAATTTTGAATTAATTGTTCAATTTGAGGTAACCTTGAAGCATTGGAAACGATGTTCTCTACAGAAAGATACGGAGTAATTTGATCTATTTGAATTTGATTTAACATTTGAACAAAAGCTTTCGGATCTTCTACTTGATCATACATTTGATAAATATAATTCAAATCATTCTGACTTGCACTCTCTAAATTAGAATAATGATATAATTCATAACGGCCTCCCAACTTCTGCATCATTTCATTAGAAAAGAAATTATTTGCCGAACTACTATCAGTTCTATGAAGTAAATCTGAAGCCAATTCAGGATTTGTTTGATAAACTGTTATAAAATTTTGAATAATATCATTACTACAATGTTCAAAATAATGGATTCCCACTTTTGAAAGAATTTCATAATTTTGAGGAGAAAACAATTCAGTAGCAAAATTCTCATCCAAAGAAATATCGGCTGTATTAAATAGATAATTTTTAAAATTATTAAAATATCCATCAGGAAGTCCCTGAAATAAATTCGAAGCAGAAGAAAGCAATTTTATTTTTTTCTCAAGACGATTAACAGAATCCATAGAACTTGGAGCTTTGACCTTCGATTGATTCTTTGCCATTGCTTTAGATGCCTCAATAATTTCTTTTGTAGTAGATTTATTACTTTGATAAATTTCATAGTATGGATGATTTTTTTCCTTTGTTTCAAAAGAATCTCTTGTATGAAATTGTAATTCAAAATCAACTCCTTCAGGCGTAATAATTTGCGTATTAATTCCTTGATAAGTTTTTTTACCCCAAGAATTGTTAAAATAAGAAACACTACATCCTTGTTTTATTAAAGATGTAAGAATTCGATTAACTTCATTAGCATATTGATCATCATCAATTTGAAAAGTATACCGTAAAGCATCATTCATAGTCTTTCCTACTTCAGTATAACTACAGTCTGTTGCATTCGCGTATTTTTGAATTTTTTCTATAAGTCTTTCAATAGATTTAAACTTATGCTCTAATCCAACCAACTGGGTATCTGAAGATTCAAAAGTTTGAAGTAACCCAGTAATAGGAGGTTCTTTTAAAACTGCATCTTCATGCACATCCCATGCTGCTTGAGCTAATTCTTGTCCATAGATTTTTTTAAATTGTTGAAGTTCTCGTTCACGAATATTAAAAAATGGATCACTAGAAATATCTTCTTCAAAAGACGCATTTTCTAGAATAGAATGTGCTTCAGAAATATTTGCATGAGCTTCTTCTACATTTGCATTAGAAAAAACTTGAATCAATTTTTGTAAACGCTTCTTAGAGTAAGACCAATCAGAAGCCAAGCCAATGATTACAGTTTCAGCCTTTTGTAAAGCAGAAGTTATTTTATTAGATGGCGCATTTGTTTTATAATTTTCATATTCTTCCTTACTAATTTCTTTATAAGTCAATTGTCCATTCTCTTCTGTAAGTCCTAAATAAACAACAGAATAGTTTTCCTCATCTAAAATATAATTCCCATCATAAGACACAGCTTCATCCACTAAATCTCTATAACGAAATTGACTAAGTTCTTCAGGAGAAACATTAATTTTAATTGCAATTTGTTTTTCAGATAAATTTCCTGTATTCATAGCCATATCAGAAATATTAGGAATACCGGCAAAGAAAAAAGTTTTTTTATTTCCATAAGAGCTTACATAATCCGAAGCCTTTATATACCCAGATTCCTGAATTTTTTGTATGCTTTTTTCACTCGTAAAATGGTACAATCCTTCCTTTAATATTTTTTGATAAAAACTAGGAGAATTGGTAACTGGAACATATCGAAAAAAGAAGGGAGCACTTGTAAAAGAAGTTAATGTGCTAGCAACAGCTTTAGGCAAAGAAGATAAAGCAGTTTTACCAAGCATCATCTTAACATTAGAATTTTCCGTAATCGCTTGTTCCATGAAAGAAAGATTATTCACTCCAGCCAAAGCAGGTTCTAATTCTTGAACAGGTCCAAAATTCAAAGAAGAAATATTATCTTTGATTTGATCAATTTTAGCATTTAATGAACTTTTAGATTTATTAAGTAGATTTCCCAATAAGGTACTAACACCAGAAGAAGTAGCATTTTTACCTTTTGCATTTATAAGACTAAGCGTAACTTCTTTTAACGGTTTACTATATTCTTGCATAATCTCATTAAAATTCATAGAAGCCGTTTCAGGCAATAGTTCATGAAAACTATTTTCTATCTCAGTCGTTGTTACATTTCCTGCTTTTACTTGATTTTCAATTGTCCGAATACTACTACTATTAATAGCCAAACTAGGTATATTCATGATTCCACCAGTAATTCCACCATAAATTCCAGATTGTAAAGCATCTTGAGTAGTACTTTTTAAATCAAAATCTTTTTTTAAAACAAGTGAACTAATTCCAGCATCTACATAACTTTGAATAAACTCTTCTTTAAATTCATCACTCATAGCTTGAGCCATAGTCTTTAAACTCACAACTTTTGTATCACTTACGAGTGGAACAGCACCTAATGCTTTTTCTAAAAGAACTTCACTTGTTCCACTTAAAATTCCATAAGCCATGGATTCTCCTCTACTATAACCCTCTGTCATCGCGCTATGATAAGAACCTCCAGCAGCACTGGTACCTAGTAACATCGTTCCAGCAAATGGATTAATCGCGCTTAATCCAATACTTGGAAGCATGTTTCCAATAGATTCACTTATTTGATAATTATGTTCTGTAAATTTACCATAATCTTTTGTATAATCAATAATATCTGATGTACTGATTTCTTCTCCTAAAGCATTTTTCGTAACAAGTCCTTGATCAGATTTTGTTTTATCACTAGATAAAGCTTGAACAATATACATATTTTCATATTCTTGTGTACTTATTTCTCTGTTTTCTTTAAAAAATCCTTCTATCATATACCCTAGATTATTAAAAACACCTGTAATTCCTTCTCCAAGTCCCTTTCCAGTAATCTTTAAATGATTCGTTACTGCAGAAGCTCTATTTGTTTCATCTAAAGAAGTCAAAGTATTTAAAAATTCATTTGCTTGAACTTCTCCACAAAATTGATGAATTTCATTTTTATAATCTTCTAAATATTGAGAAGCAGCTTGAGCTCCAAAATTTTGATAAGCAAAAGAATAATATTTTCCCATATCTTTTAAACTGTCAACACTTTGAATTTTTGCTAATTCTTTTAACAATTCACCGTTTGTAACTCCTTCTATCGTTACATTATCACCATATAGTTCCATTGCCTTTTTGGTAAAAGTAAGCGGATCCACATCTTTATGCATCCCTGCATATTTAGAATAATTAGCAACTGTATAAGACTGTACTATATTCTGATCGTTTTGAATCACAGTAACAACAGAAGAAACATCATCATTAGAAACTTCTTTCGTTTTAAAATTTTGATATTCTTTTGTTTTGCTCATAACCGCATACTGAGTTCCCTTAGCTATAGATTCTATTTGCCTTTTTTCATTACTAACTTCATATAATCTCGCTTGAGCATCTGTTATTTTTTTTAAAAATGTATCAAAATTCCCATATTCTGTACTTTCTAAAATAGAATCATATCTCTTATAAAAATTATCTATAGAAGGATCTTTTTCTAATATAATTTGACTAAGTTCATCAACGGATTTCTTCTTAAATTCTTCCCTACTCATTCCTAACCATTCAAAATAATCATTGCTTAAAGAATCAACTTCATTTTTATACTGAACAGCAAGTCCTTTTGCCTCACTAATTGAACTTTCTTTCATTTCATTGATTTTTTCTAAATCAAAATCCATTCCTGTCATTTTAGAAAAATATTGATTTAATTCTTCATATTCTTTAGAACAAGCTTCATATTTTTCATTTACTGTTTTTATATCTTCATTATACATCTTTGTTAAACTATCACTTATTCTATAAACTTCTGTTGCACTTAGTTCTTCTCCATTAAAATACTTATTTAATAATAAATCTTTTTGTTCCTGTTTCATCATTATTTGAGAAGAAATCATCGTTTGTAAAGTAAGCCCAGAATTTCCAAATGTATTAGGAGAAGATACGCCAAAATGAGAATTATATGAAATAATGGATAACTTTCCTGATAATGCCATTTTCGTATATGTTAACGCAGAAAATTTTCCAGTAACATAAGTAGATAAAGATGAGTTTAAAAAACTATAATGATTTTGAGACAATACTTTTTCAACAGCATGAATATCATTCAAGTAATCCTTCCACCATTTCTCAATTTTATGATAAGCCATTAAAATACTTTGATATTTTTCATTCAATTTACTTTTCATTGAAGAAACATAAATATTAGAAGAACTTCCAATATAAGATGAATCAAAACCATATTTTTTAGAATTTTCAAAATTTTTAGAAGCACTTACAAAGCTATCGTAATCTTTTTCAAATGTATTTAAATCTATGAACTTCATAATAGCTTCCTCCTTTTTTAAATGCTTTCATCAATACTTTTTTTTAACTCTTTTCTTTCTTTTTCATATGCTGTAATAGAACTTTGCAATGAACTAATATAAGAATAATCAGGCTCTTCTTGACTTCTTTCATTAGAAATAGATTGCTTTAATTTAGTAATTTTATTTCCTAAATCTTGATAACGACTAATTTGATCAGCTATAAAATTATAATTCTGAATTAATTCTTCTAAATCTTGATATTTTGAAAGAAGAATATTGATAGCAGATATTAAATTTTCTTTCGCATCTGTTTTTAAAATAGCTGTGTTATTAAGATTTTTTAATATATCCTCTTCTTTCGTAGTAGTAAGAGATTCACTTAATGTTTTCAAACATGCTTTTAGTGATACTACGTCAACATCATCCATGCAAACCACCACCAAATAAACTAGCCATCCTTTTCTCAGCAGCATTATGATTATCTATTACACCAGCAACATAGGAACATAACTCAGTCATTGCCGTTTGTAAATCTGGTATATTTTTTAACAAAGAAGAATATCTTTGCTTCACATAAGAAGCACCTGCTCCTTCCCAGTAAATATTTTCATTTAACTTTTTTTCACAACTTTCTAAAACGGTTATAATTGCTTCCATCCTAGTTTTTAACTTTTTATACTCTAATAAAGCATTTTCCACATTTTCATACTGAAATAAGTCCATATAAGACACCTACAATTCTATTTTCTGAGATTTATATTCTGAATCAAGTTTATGATACAAAGAGACAGCATTATTAATATAATCGGCAACTTCTTGAATTTCTGAAGCCATAAGTTCAATACTATGAATATAGGAATCGTTTTCTCCTAAAAGAATAGCAGCAAAATGTGTATAGCTTTCTCCTTGCCAAGAAGAAGCTAAAGACTGTGTAATAAAAGATAATCCTTTACAAACATCTTTCATATTTTCTGATTGCTTTGAAATCAGAGAACCTAACTCCAAAAGTTTTTCTTCATCTACTTTTATATTCATATTTAACTCTCCTATTTAAAGATATCACGAAGCTAAAAGAAAATCAATCTTTTCCCGTTTTTTAAGCCAGACTCTTTCACTGAAACCTCTGG
>CANPXO010000035.1 GCA_947586205.1 uncultured Bacilli bacterium | reverse complement strand
TTTAAATTTTGATTTCATTGTATTTAAGGATGCTTTGATTTTAATTCTACTTTCCATTAAATCTCAGCCTCCATTTCGTTTTGAAGAAAAGTCACATCAACTGCTTTATAAATTCCTATATTTGTTTTTTCTACTTTAACACCTATTTCTCTTCCAATATAATATTCTTCATAATTATTATTTACATTTGGAGATAAAGCAACTCTAAATAATCGTCCATATTCATCTTTTAATTTAACTGTAAAATATGTTTCATCTGTTTCAATCGCAGAATTTAATATTGGATCTTCTGCGATTTCACAATGAATATAGCCATCATCTTCTGGTTCAATAACACTATTATAAGTTACGCCTTCTGAATCCTCATAAACATTATATAGTAAAATACAATTGTTAAAATGTTCTAATTGTTCATTATATAATTCCTTTACTCTTTTCATTCCTAATTCTTTTATATAATCTTTACAATATTCTGAATTTAAAAAATCCGTTTCATAACATAAACAACTATTAATCATTTTTCTACAGGATAATTCTTTATCAAGTTGTTTTTCTTCTTCTGACCAAGAATCATAACTTACACAAGTTACAGATGGAAGTGTATTCATTAATTCTTTAATTTGTTTATTAGTCATATAATTATACATCCTTTTCTATATCATTTGACTTAAATTTTTCTATCATTAAATCAACGTTATCTATAACAGACTCTAAACTATCCCATGCTGTAATTTTAAACTCTTGATCATTGATGGTTAATTTATATTTTCCATCAGAAAAACTATCAGTTAGAATGTTCACATCATTTATATTAAATTTTTCTAATAGGTCTTTATAATAATTTGAAAAACTTCTATTAGTATAAGTTTCTTCATCTGAACCAAAATCTTCAAAAGGAGGGCTATTATTAAAATCTACACTATATTTTTCTGATACTTCTAATATTAGTTTGATTTTTTCCTCGTAAAATTTAATGGTATCATCAATTGATAAAGTATCATTTAACTTAATATTCAAAAAACTACTTTCCTTGACTTTGATTGAGATTTCATTGCAATAGTAACTTACACCATCTTTTCCCAAATTACTAAAATTTAAATCTATCAAAATAGAAGCATATCGCTCATGCTCAGCTCCTTCACTTGAATAATAACACATAGTATAAAAATGTTTTGCCTCATCTTTTGTTTTAAAAACATCTAGCCTATTATAACAAACCGTATATATATCACTATAATTCATTTTCTAATTCCCCCTCTTTTTCAATAAACGAATCTTTTTTTTCATCTTCAAAAATTTGTGATTCATAATATTCAGCAAATAACTTACATAATTTATTAATAATATCTTCTTCGCTCATATTTTCCTTAAACCAATCAACATTTTCTATTTCATTTTCCCAATAATCATGATTAATTTTATATCCATATTCTACCGTTGCCTCTCCATTATTATAATGAAGTTCAACACAATGTCCAAAATCTCCAAATCTTGCAACTGTATATGAATAACCACTTTGAATATCTTCTGGTTTTGTTATAATTTCTCCTTCCAAAAAACCATGTTCTGGAATTTTATCAGCTGACAAATCATTATCTATATACTTAAATAAACCTAACTCATCTAATAACTCATCTCTAAGCTCACAATATTTATCAAAATATTTCGTATATTCATCGTAATCTTTTTTTGGAACATTATACTTTTTAATAAAACTTTCTGCTCTTTCTTTCCAATACGAATCATTCTTACCCATTTTAAATAATTCTTGAATAGACCAACCATTTGCATATATTTCATTATATTCTAAAACTTCATGATACAACTCGTCTAAATCTGGAGTGATATAATCTTTGATAAAATCTAACATTGTGAAATCGCCACTATCAAAACTCTCTCTAAATTTTTTTAAATTTATCTCATATAAATGTTTGGAAGAATTTTTTTGATTTTTGTGTAATAAACTTCTTAACAATCTCTTTTTTTCATAGTCATCTAATAATTTTTTCATTTTTTCAGCACCAAATTCTTTATTAAGTTTTTCTAAATCAAAATCATAACTCCTATCCATTTTTTCTGTATAAGTTACAGAGTTATCGTAATTAGTACACTTATATGTCATATTAAAAGTGATTTTTTCATCATTTTTATATTTGATTTGATTCGGAAAAAAAGTATGATTTAGTCTCTCATCATACAATTCATAAAAACCTTTTTGATTACAATAGTCATCTAAATAATTTTTATCTACTAGTTCTATGTCTTTAATGTTCTTATTAAAATTTTGAAGAAATTTTATAATATTTTCTTTATTATGTTGCATTTTATAAAAAGCATGATGATCGTATTTAGCATACTCAGGTGAATAATTTTTATCATAGTCTTCAGGTATATCAACTCTAAAACAACTATCCACAAAAATATATTCATCATAAGGATATTCTTTCAAATAATCTTCAAGAGATAACTTTAAATACTTACGGTTCAATCTATTTCCGAGTGAAATTTCTATAAAAATATATTTATTATCTTCTGACTTTATAATTCCTCTAACTCTATAATTTCTTGTTTCATCAATATCAAATCCCATTTTTACTAATTTAACTGTAACATCCCCATTGGGATATTCTTTTCGATTTAAAAATTCTTTCATTTTTCTAAATCCTCATCTATTTCTTCTTCTGGTTCAAAATCATCAATATAAGTATTCCATATGTGTTCTATTTCATCTTCTGATAAATCATATTTTTCTTCTATAACATCTCCATCTTGAATCTTTACTACTCCAGAACCACTTCCATAATCTTCATTTGCAAACTTACATTCAAATATAGCATCAGGATAACGTTCAGATAATTTTAAAATAACTTCCCCAGCAAATCCCCATGCTGTAAGATAAATCATTGTATCTTTACTTTTTTGAAAATAACTAGGATCCCATTTAGTTCCCCAGTTATCAATACACCAATCGTACCAATCACAATGTCCGTATTTTTCAAAATTGCTAATATATTTTTTTCCTAACTCTATACACTTTTTAAACTTTTTATCTTTACGATATTTTTCTAAATTATCTTCTATATCTTCAAACCTACTATCTCTGTAAATATCAGAATGAAACATATTTAAGTCTTTAAAAGCATTGTTAATTTTTATTTTCAATAAGTCATCTTTGCTATCAGCAAATAAAAACATAAGCCCTTCTTCCCCACTACCACTTACTTCTATGTCTAAATCTTTTGGCATAGGTATTACTTTATTAAAAGAAAATTTATTATTTTCAAAATATTTATTCGCGATATCTTCTAATACATCTGGCTTGATTTTCACGATTGTCTTCACCCAATTTGGCATATCATATTCCCCCTTTTTATAAATTCATTTCAGTATCACTCATATTAAAATCTTTATCTTCCTCTTCCATTTCATTAAATGCAAAATCTAAACGATTATTTTTATTATAACAGCCATATTTTTCATATACACTTTCTAACATGATTTTAAATTTTTCCAGTATTGCTTTTTCAGAATAATCTGTATTTTCATCTATCTCTAAAGAATATATTGCAACAAGATTTCCTGTTAATATAGAACTACCATTTCTATCTTCAACAAAGATAGAGTGTGATTCAGGATCTAGAAAATTTTGGAATTCAAATAGAGGAATAAACTTATCTTCATCATTAGAAGCAGAAGCACCCAATCCTAAATCTATATCATCAAATGTAAAAGTTAAAAAACCTTTTTTCTCCATAAAATCACAAAATATCTTATTCATTTTTTCTACTCGTTTATAAAAGTCATTTATTTTTTTCATAATTTTTTCCCCCTTTACGTTTCATTTTCAAAATTGTAATTTAACGAATCAATCAATGATTCTGTCGATGTTGTTCCTTCATACCAATCTATTACATCAGATGCCCCATATTTAGTTTTGTATTCTTCTATAATATCGATTTTCCCATCATCATATAATCTCTGATAATATTCAAAACTTTCTAATTTTTTTTCAATATCTTGTAAAAGATCTTCTGAAAGATTTTCTTTTAGTACGGAAAAATCCTTGCAATGGCACAATATTTTATAATCAATTGTTTTTTTATTTTCTTCAATTTCTTTTTCTAAGTAATCAATAATGTAACAATTTTCTCTAATACAATCATAGGTGCTGTACTTCACACTAATTTTTGGAATAATTTCTTTTTTTTCAACTGCATCTAATAAGGCCTCTGATAAATCATTAACGTATAAAATACCATCTTGATAGTAAGAACAATCTGTTGACTTTTTAAATCCTAGTGCTTCATGGGTATCTACATAAATATAATAGCCATCATGGCAATCATAGCAACAGATTTCATTGTCTGCATAAATTAAATCATCCGAAGTATAACCTGCAGAATCACCTCGTTTTATTTCTTTTTTCATATCTTGGATTGGGTAATCCGTATATTCTTCGATTCTTTTAGGAACTTTAGATAAAATTTCATCTATCATCATTTCTTTTCTTGGCAAACTTCTTAGACTTTCTTTATATCTTGCATAACTATTATAAGATTTCAATTTTAAAAAGTCCCAAACCGTTATATCATTTTTCTTACATAATTTTTCTAATTTAGTATAGTTTCTAATTTCATATTTTCTAAACTCAGAATCGATTTTATTTGCTTTTTGTTTATTTTGAATCATAGTGTAAATTCCTCTCTAACTTGTTCTTTATCAATGATTTTTCTTAAAGTGTTTTCTAAAGTTTTAAAACTATAAATTTTGTTTGTATCAATAATTTTTCCTTCATATTTGATGGTACATTCAAAAATATATTCTTCATCATTTTTTAGGTCATCTTTATCATATCGATAACTTTGGATTTCATACAGCTCATTTGGATTTTCAAAATGCTTTTCTAGTTCTTCTAAAGTTGTCCGAATCGAAAGATAACATACTTGCATATTATTTTTTGAATTATTAATTTCATTTTTCAAATTCATTTGTTTTTTCCCCCTCTTCTAAATTTACTTCTGTATTTTTTTTAAGAAAATCTTCATAATATTTTTTATACCTATTATAGGATTTCGAATTGTATTTTTTCAGTTTAGATTCATTGACTGCTACTACATCATATTTATTATAATCATAATATATTGTGTCGATTGTCTCTTCAATGATCGACTTATCACGTAATTTATTTACTAAATCTTTTGGCAAATCATCACATATAAAAATGTTATTCTTACCATATTCTGGAAAAGCAACTAAATTTACAGTTATGTCTGAATATAAATTTCCATCTCGATCTTCCAAGCCTAGGTAGAGTCTACCGTTTGAAATATAGTTTGCTATGACAAGATATAAATTTTTATCATTATATCTTAATAAAGGTTTTTTCATATTGTTTTCTCCATGTCTTTTTCCAAGTTTAAATTTCGATCATCTATAAATTTAGTTTCTAAATCACTCCACCCAATAATTTTATACTCACAATCATCAAAAGTAATAACATCTTCTATGTTATATTTTTTTACTTCTTCTTTTAGAATTTCTATATCTTTATCTGTATATTCTTCTTCATAAAATTCTTGCCAATCTTCTTCTGTTATATGACACATTGAAGAATCAGAAGTACATACATCATCATATATACTTTGTAATAACTTTGAACACTCACTAATTTTTGGTAATTTTAAATAGTCATTTAAATCACATAATATTAGTTCTTTAAAAGCATCTTTGATAAATATAGCATTCATTTCGGTATCGCTATCGCCAAATGTATATCTAAGATCTGTCTCATCATAACAAGCAATAATGTTACCAACTTCTTTACCATCAATTTTAATAGTCGCATTACATCTCATATCATCATAATCAGATAACCAAAAATTTAATATTTCTATTTCCTTATCTTTTTCTTTTTCTTGATACCATTTTTCAAATTTTTCCCATTCTTGCTTTTTATAAAGAACATCATTTAAAAAAATTACACCATATTTTTTTTCTAGTTTTTTCTTATAATCTAACCAATTATAAAAATTTAACTTATGAATCTTTGTCAATTCTTCTTCATATTCTTTCATTTTTTCTTGTGGACATACCTCGTTAATATAATCTTCAATCATATTAAACTTTCTATATCCAATTTCTTTTTTTATTGTTTCATATTCTTGTAATATACTCATAAAATTTTTACCCCCTTTTTCCAAATAAAAAAACATTATATTTCAAATGTTTCTTCTCTTACAATTAAATGATTTGCAATTAAAAAATCAATGACTTCTTTCCATACATCTTCAAATGCTGGTTTTTCCTCTATTCCTGCTAACATATCATAACTTTGTTTTGCTTGTTTTTTATTTTGAAGAAGTGTAGAAAAGTCTCCCAATTCTCTCTTATCAAAATCTAATATTTCTTTCACCTTTATCATATTCATATTACTTTGTTTTAAAATTAAGTAAACATCCAATAAATCTTTTATTCTTCTAAATACATGAATATCTGATAGAACAAATAATTTATCTGCAAATATTTTTTCTAATGAAGAATATTTAATATCAACATCATTTATATTTAATATGATATAAAAAGGGTTATCTTTCACATCTAAATCAATCTTTGTAACAGGCATATTTTTTTCATTGAAAATTTTATAGCCAATTGATTTATTTTCTCCTGGTATTCTTTTTAATTCTACATGAAAATTAGAATTTACCCTTTTTACTGCTTTTTCAATCACTTCTGTAATTTGATCGTAGTCTACATCTCCAACCCAATTTCCATCAATATCAGTTGTTTTTCTTTCCACACTTTGTTGTGAATTTATTCTTTTTAAAATATCTTTCAGTGCTAATCCACCTTTAAATATTATGGGAGCATTTTCTTTAGAGATTTCTTCAATAACCTTATATAAAAATATTTCTAAATTATTATGATCCATAGAATAACTTCCCTTCTTCTTTAAACTGATTTGCCTTCAATTCTAATTTTCTTGGAATATTTAAGCCATTATAGGAATTATTATTTTCACAATAATAAGTGGCAAATGTTTCATAAAGGACTTGTTCGTCAGTAGTGTCTCTTTCTAACATATCATTAATTGCAACTTCGATTGGAGAAACTTTAACGCCTTCTTTTTCAATATATGGAACATTTTTTAAATCTTTAACGATATAGCATTTAATATAAGGAATATGAAAATCTTTTTCAGAATAAACCTTAATACAACTTCTATATCCACCATTTGAATATCCTAACATATCTGCCGCACTTTCTAGGCAAACAACACAATCTAAACCTTTTAATAAAATACTATCTACATCATGAAAAGTATAAATTGGATCTTTTGATTGTTCTGAAGCAATTTCATATACATCTCTTTTCATAAGATTTTCCTCCATTTCTTGTTCAAGATTATACTATAAAATAGTGTTTTTTTCAAATTTCTATATTTTTTTCTTCAAAATAGCCATCCAACCATCCTTCGTTAATTAATGATGATGGATATTGCCAATCTAAAGTCTCATAAAGATCAATGAGCAAATTATTTATATCTTCCTTAGATAATTGAGATATTTCTTCTTCATAATAATCAATGATTTCTTGTCTAATTTCATTTACAGTAAAATAATCTTTACCATCTACTAGATTAGAATCAGATAAATCTATACATTCTTTTTCAAAAGCATATTCTGGAATGTAACAAATTTGATCTTTTAAAGGTAATTTTTTTAATTCTTCTTCCGTTAAATCAAGTGTTTTATAAAAAGTTATTTCATTTTTATAAATACATCCTTGTCGGAAATTTTGAGGAAATACTTTGTTATCTTTAATTTCTCCTACTACAATAAAGTTTAACTCTGCATCTCTTAAAGAATAAGAATGATGATTAAAATCAATAAAATCTTCATTATTCTTGGTTTTAATGGGATATAATTCTTTTAAGCCATTTATTCCTAACGATGCAACAGCATTCGCTTTATTTCCATCATCAATAAAATTATAAATATAAATGTCGTTTCCCTTTGTATCTTTTATAAAAGCAATAGGATGTTCATTCATTGGAAAATTTATAAAATCACGATAATTCATGTTCTTGTTCCGCTTCTTCTTCATTCACATTACTTTTAAGAAAACTTACTTTTTCAGCAAAAACAAAATACTTGTTATCACAGTGCTTTAATTTTCCACGTAGAGCAATTATATCTCCAACTTTACAATATTTATTCATCATATTTATATAACATAAAATATCATCATAAGTATATTCTCCATTTTCATTTTTCTTTTCCGATGGTACAGATACAATCACACTTTTCTCATTGATTTCTTTTATTCTTCCCACTAATATTATTCTATTCATATGTTTTTCTCCCTTCTATTTTTCTAAATTTTCTTCTTGAAACATATCATAAAATTCTTCTGCTATTTTTTCTTGCTCATACCCTAATCGGTTTAAAACAGAAATCATTTTAGATTTATAAGAATAGTTATGAAAATAATTTTTTACTATTTTCGCTTTAAATTTTTTTACTTTATCCTTTTTTGGAAAATAGTTTTCTTTTTTATATTCATTAGATGCCACTTCCATTAAAATATCTTCTACTTTAAAAGTATCTATTTTTTTCACTTTACTTTTATAAGAAAAATTATATAAAGCATGATTCGCAATTGCATTTAAAATATAATTTTCGCTTTTTTCTAATTTAGATTGAATTAATTTATTATCTATAATATTTTCAAAACCTACATTAGATATGTTATTTCTTTGATTAATGTCTAACAAAATTTGATTGATTTTATTGATAGAACGATTAATGTTTTCTTTTGAATTTTTAATACGATTATCTTTAAAAATTTCTTTTTTGATTTCCTTAGTAAGTTCTCTAATTTCTTTTCCGATTCCTTCTCTTGGCAAAGATTGATATTTGATATATTTTTTATCCGTACTTCTAATTTCATTTAGTAGGAAACCTAATTTTAAAATTTTTTCTTCTAGTTCTAAATCTTTTATTTTTTTTAAAGTAAAGTTTTGATCCTTAGGGTTAAAATAAGTTTTTAATTCTTCAAAATTTTGTTCTAATTCTATCAATGCAGGAGTATAAAGTTTCTTTCTTTCAACAGCAAGGTTGGCTTGCCTTTTTAAGAAATTACTTTCGTTCTCTGATAAAGTTAATTGTATTCTGTGTGCAAAGGTATTTTGTTTTGTACGATAGCATTTGTTTTTCTCTATCCAAGAAATATGAAAGTGATAATTATTTTCTCGATCGCTGTGTAATGCTACAATCCATTCTAAGTTTTCTTTGGGATTTTCATATCCACAATAACTTAAAAATTTAGGAATTACATCCGTTGTGATTTTTCTTTGTAATTCTGTAATAGAAATATTTTCATCGACATAACTTTGATTAAACGATAGTACAGCCATTTGAATATTGCTATCTTCGATAAATTCACACCATTTTTTTTGCATAGTAGGAACATTTTTATCTAAGAGATACTTCCCCTCTTTTAACATAGCCATTCGCTCTCGTTTCATTTGATTTTTTTCCATAACCTCTTCTGATTTTTTACCACCCATAAAATAATCGAACATTGAACTTTCTCCATCTTGTTTTAAATACTCTTTTAAACTTGTTTGTGCTTTTTCTTCGTTTCGTGAATAATCATAAAAACCAAGAATATATTCTTTGATTTTTTTGCGATACTCTTCTTTATTTTTACATTGGATATAATACCATCTATCAGAGTTTTTGGCTCTTTTATAGATTCTTAAATTATTTGTTGGATTATTGACTGCATAATAAGGATGAGTAATAAAAATTGTTTTAGAATCTTCTATCATTTTGAAATCAGCTTTTCTATTTTTTCTATCAATAAATCAATTTTATATTTTAATTCTTGATCCTCTTTATACTTTAGAAGTCCAAGTTCTAACAATTCAATAAAAAAGTCATTTTTACTTCCAAAAGAGTATTTGTCTACAAACTGTTTTATCTCGGTTTCTAATTCTATGGGAATCGTTATACTTCTACGAATAAATTTCTTATCTTTCATAGATTCATACTTTCTTCATCTAAATTAGTTTCTTTTGATGATTCAATTTCAATAAAATCTTTAAATTCTTCTGCGATTTCTCTACCTTGCATAAAAACCGAAAAGCATTCATTAGTATACATCTGTTGATAGCCATTTAAATCATCCAAATTTAATTGATTCCCGTTAAAATCATACAATTGATAACTAATTCCTTTTGCATCTTTTCTAAGAATATATTTAACTTGAAAAAAATTATCTTTTAATAATGAATAACCTTCAAATCCTTTTTTATCATCTATAATAAAAGTTTTTTCTTGCATATTAATTCATCCCATTTCCATATTTATTATTTTGTTCATAAAATTGTTTTAAATTTTGATCCATTTCAATTTGTTCATTGAAAGAAAAACCCATATTTACAAAAAGCTGTTCCAACAATTTTCCATACAAGTTAATCTTATAAAGTACTTGTTTCTGAAATATTTCAAGTTCTTCCAATTTTTCTTTTGTATCTCTAATTTTAAAATATTCTGCTATCACATTTTGAATAGCATTTGATTTTCTTTTTATATGATGCTCTTTAATGTATTTTTCTATATCACAGTCGTTCTGCTCATTTAAATAAATTGTAATTCTAGTCATACTTATTTCTCCGAATCATCTAAGATAGTAGATTCATCGGATATAGAATCCTTGTGATTTCTATCCTCTACTTCTGTTAAAAGTAAAAATAAAAATGATATAACTAAGATTTCAAAAAAACTACTATTACTCCAAATTAATACAAAAATTGAAAATAAATACAGTATAACATTTGCTATGTTTTTCACTTTAAAACCTCCTTTTTTCTCTATTTTTTTACTTAATTTTTTCAACAGGATATGGGTTTGCACCAACCAACAAGTAAAACCCTTATTTTATAAGGCTTTTCCTCTACTTTTGGTGGTGCAAAAAGCAATTTTCGCACTTGCGAAAATGACAAAAAAGTATACATTTTGGTACACCTATATGCTCACGAAGCCTTATTTCATATAGGTTTTTATGTATTACTTTTTTTGGTGTTTTTGTATACTTTATTGATTTCTGATATAGTTTCTATATAATTTTTACTTAATTTTTCTATTTCTTTAATGACATATCGAAATGAATATTTTTCCTCTAATTCTTGAATAATATTTTCTGGAAGATAGTTTTTATTAAATGTATCTTCTAAATAATCGCATTTAATATATTCATATTTTTTTAATTTAAAATGATATGCAATAAATATATTTTCTAAGTCATGATATTTAGGAATCTTAAAACGTATTAGTTTTAATTGATTAGAAGGTTCATACTCTAAATCAAAATTAATTTTATATCGTTCTTCGATGCCTTTGTATTTTTCCTTGTATTTTTCAAAAATCTCTTCTTTTTCTTTATGAATAATTTCTTCTAAACTTTTATTTTTCACAATAACACATCCTTTGACTTTTTTGTTTTTTCAATATATTCTTTATAATTTTGAGAAAAGTATTTCACATTTTTTTGTAATTTTTCTCTATTTAAAATTAAACTTTCATTTAAATCTTTTGCATCTTCAAAAGAAGTAATTAAAGAATTTTCAAACACTTGAATATGATTTTTAACAAGTTCTTCTTTTAAATTTTGAGATGCTGTAACACCTGCTGCATCTTTATCAAATGCAATGATTACTGTTCCTTTATAATTCACATCATTTAAAATTTTTACAATGTTCATGATGTTTCCTACCCCATTAATACTTACTGTTAGAAGTTCTGGAGCAACTTCTTCTATAGATAAAGCATCTATAATGCTTTCAGTAACATAAATAATTGTTTTTTCTGTACTATTTTCCAAAACCTTGCGATTCCAAATATCACTTTTTCCTTTGCTTTTATATTTTTCTTTTCCTTCTACATTTCTGGCAAAATAACAATTTTTATTAATTGGAAAAATCATTCTTTTTTTGTTCTCATCAAAACCAATATGATATTTCTGAAGTAAAGGTTCATGAATTCCTCTTGTCTCAAGATAATTTGTTTTAAATCGATTTTTAAAACACAGTTCATAATAGTTAGTGTAATCTTTTAAAGGTTCATCTATTTCTTGATATTCCTCTATTTTTGGAACATAACCTAAATACAATTCTTTTAATTTATTTAACTGATCTTTAAAATCTGTTAAATGATAATCTTGAGCAATCAAAGAAAAAATATTGTAATTAGCTCCACAGGCAAAACATTTGCAAATATTATATTTGTGTGTGTACATCATGCTTGGATGATTATCTTTATGTTCCGGATTTAAGCATTTAAAAAAACTTTTTAAGTCCGAAATATTATGATATTTTTTTAGATAATCGCCTAAATATTCGCGGTACATTTGTAACGTTATCATAACGTAGATTCCATTTCCCTTCCCTTTCAATTCTTAACTATATTTTTCTAAATCTTCGATAGATACAGTATAATCTTCTGTATCAAGGATTGATCTTGGATTCATACTTGCCATATTGACAACATTTTCTTTTTTATTATTTATATTTAAAATTTTGTTTGCTATTTCTTTAGAAAAAAACAAAGAATCGGATGTACATGATTCATAAATTTGATTTAAACTTTGTACTAAGTCCATATTTATTTCATCATTATTGTTGATAATTTTCCCATAATGAATTGCAATCGCATGAAAGATTTCTTCGTCACTTTTTTGAGATAATAAAAACACTAATTTTTTTGTACTATCTACTTCTGTGTTCATAGGTTCCATTAGTAATTTATAATTTAAAAATTCATTTTTTGAAATGACCTGCTGATTTGGCAAATTATTTGTTTCATGTACAACTTCCTTATAATTTGCATTTAAAAAATCTTTAAAAGCAATAAACTCTTTTAAATTAGCACAAGATATATGAACCTCTTCATAATAAGTTTCAATTTTTTTAGAATTAATATTATATATTTGAATTGGCTCCTTTTGACTAGTAAAACAAACAGATTGTAAATTGGAATCAATACGAATCGAAGTCATACCTTTAGAAAGATAATATTCTTTCATAATCGTTTCAAAATCATGTTGTGAAGTAACAGCCACATTATATTTTTCAGTTAACTTTAGTTCCTCGTCTAATAGCAAAGAAACAATTTGACATTTTATTTTTTCATTCATAATACTTTCCTTTATCTTTTTTTTGAGGACCATAACTTGCTTTTTCTATCTTACTTACGAGTTTTCTGTTACGACAAAAAACTGGTGTAAATAGTGCTTGTTTTTCCTCTTTAGTAATAGGATCAATTTCTTTTACTACTCCTGATAAATCCCTCAAAGAAACATTTAGATATGTTAAATAAGCATAAATTGGATTTTTTTCATGTATTAAGAAAAAAATATCTTTTTTATCTATTCCAAGTTTCGTAATACTATCTGCTGTGGCAATAGACTTTCTTCCACCACTATAAGTTTCATCAAAAATACTAAGGAATCCCGTTTTTTTGATATATGATGTTACATCTTTTTTAGAAAATACTTCTTCTTGTTGATATTGCTTAATTGTTTTTGGAAATATATTTTCTGTTGACATCTCTCCATTCAAAATATTTGCCTTAAGTAATAAATCCCCCAAAAAGTCTTCAGTAGGATTTTGCTGAATGACCTTATCAAACAACTCCAGCAATTTATCAAAAATATCTATATCTTTTTTAGAATATTTTTTAGTAATTTGCTCTAACTCTTTTTCTAAATGTGAATCGCCATTATAAAGACAAATGATGCCAGTAAGATAAGTGAATATATCACCTATCAATTCTTTCAGATTATATTTAGCAGAAAATTTACTGAATATTTTGTTAATTTCTTCTTTTTCTTTCATTTGTACCTCTTTCGTTAATAAGTATTGATGCTAATGCTAAAGTTAAATTCTTTAAAACATTAATTTCTCTTTGATTTTGTGTTCCCCAATCAAGTAATGATAAAAATGTATCCTCATAACCTTCTTTTACAAAATTCATATAAAAAGAATCGAGGACATCGGCGATTCTTAAAATTAAATTTGGATCTGGATATGTTAAAATTCCTAATTCTAATAACTCAATAGTTTCTATATCTTCTTTTACTAAATTTGCTAACTTTCGTCTTGAATAACCACAAACATTCTTTCTTATATAAAGAATCCGTTTGCCCATGTCGTTTCTATACATCTAATTATTTCCTCCTTCTATATTCCACATTTTCGTTGTTTTCCTTTCTTGTTATTAAATCTTTTTTTTCTTCTTCTTTGCTTAATTTACTTGAAAAAATACAAATACAATACAAAGCAAATATAATTACAAATAGTAAAATTAATATAATAAATAGCATATTC
>CANPXO010000034.1 GCA_947586205.1 uncultured Bacilli bacterium | reverse complement strand
GAGAGTACAGAAGCAACGATTAAAGAAGAAGATTTTCAAGCAGATAAATCCCATAAATTAACAAGTGGAAGTTTAGGGCCAAATGAAGAAGAAACATATACTTTAAAATTATGGATGGATTATGATACACCTCCAATTGATGATGTGATGAATGCAGCATTTGAAAGCAAGATTAGTATAGTAGCAACCTATATCGAAGAAGAAAAAATAAAAAGTAATATAACAATTGAATATGAAGAACCAGACGAATATTCCAATGAAAAAGAAATAATCACTTTTACAGTAACAGGAGATCCTTATGATATTATTGAATATTCATTAGATGGAAATAGTTATAATTCTTTAGATGAATCAGGTACCAATGTTACTTTATCATTAAATTTTACAGAAGAAAAAGAATATACCATTTATTTTAGAGATTCATTAGGAAATACAAAATCAGAAACATTCACACCAAGTAAATTAGATCAAACAGGTCCAGAGTTAACTATTAATAATCCGAAAGAAAAGGAATGGACTAATGAAAGTTTAACGATTACATTAAATGCCATAGATAAGATAAGTAATATAGGAAAATTCTATTATTCCCAAGATGAAGGAAAAAACAAAACATGGAATGAGATTAGTGAAGTAGAACTCGATGATAAAAATGAAACAGCAACACTTGAACTTCATGAAGAACAAGAACAAACTTATTATTTTAAAGCAACAGATATTTTTGGAAATGAAAGTGAAATAAAAGAAACAACAGTCAAAATAGATACAACTGAGCCAGAGATTACTTCTTTAACAACTCAAAACACATGGGGTGAAAGTAATACTTTAACGGGAATTGTACAAGATGCTTTAAGTGGAATTGCAGGATATTATTTTGGTGTTAGTGCTACAACACCAACTGTGGAGTGGCAATTAGTAAAAGATTATCCAATTGATTCAAAGACCTATACAGCTTCAGCAATGAGTAATACAACTTGGTATTTCTATGTAAAAGATCAAGCAGGTAATGTAAGTAGTAAATCTGTTCCAGTAAATAAGGTAGATAATGGATTACCCAACATAGATTTTTCTATTAGTCCAGATAAGCCTAATGGAGATAATGGCTGGTATAAAACAACTCAACCAACAGTAACTGTTAAAGCAACGGATAGTCAAAGTGGAGTAAATAAAGTAGAGTATTGTACAACAACAAATACAAATTGTACAAATTATACAAATAATTTACCATTAAATGGACAAAATGGAGAATTAAATCGAACAGGAACATTGACCTTACTAGAAGGAAGTAATTCTAAGGTGTGTGTCAAAGTGACTGATGGAGTAGGAAAGACAAGTGAAGGATGTTCTAGCGGTTATAATATAGATATCACAGCTCCAACCATTGGAAGTGTAACAGGCAGTTTAAAAGACACAAGTATCACATTTACAGCAAATAATGTAACTGAGTCAGGAAGTGGAACACAAATTTATTCATGGACATTATCAGATCAAAAGACACAGACTTCGGAAGTAAATACAGTCACATTTATAGGATTAACAAAAGGACAAACATATACAGTTTTTGTAACATTAAAAGATAAAGCAGGTAATGTTTCAAATTCTATTAAAAGTAGTCCAGTAGTCATCCCACTTCCAACAGCAGCAGATACATTAAAAGGAGTACAAATAGTTACTAGTGGAGATGGATTATATGAAGTCACTCCTACTGCTCCAGCAGGATGGACAACAAAAGAGTTAAGATATGCTGGGGTGAATCCAAATAATTATGTAACATTTAATGGAGAATTATGGAGAATCATAGGACTAGTCAATGTGAAAACAACAAGTAACAAAATAGAGCAAAGAATAAAAATAATAAGAGCTGACAGTATAGGAAATTATAGTTGGGATTATAAAACAAACGGAAAAGGAAGTTCAACAAGTAGTTATGGAAGTAACGATTGGACAGATAGTCAATTAATGGAAATGCTAAATGGAATTTATTATAACAGTCAAAGTGGAAATTGTTATCAAGGAAGTAGTTCTCCAGGTACATGCAATTTTACAAGTACTGGATTAAATTCGACTGCTCAAGGAATGATAGCTACTGATATTATATGGAATTTAGGAGGAACAGCAAGTTATACAAGTTCAAGTACTGGATTAGTAACTCATTGGTATGGATATGAAAGAGGAACGACAGTTCCGAGTGGTAGACCAACAGAATGGCAAGCAAGTAATACAGCGAAAGCATCTGCAGAAACGACAAGTACAAAAGTAATTGACAAAAGTTTATTCCGAGGTATCGCCCTTCCATATCCAAGTGATTATGGATATGCGACAAGTGGAGGATCCACAGGAAGAGCAGCATGTCTAGCCAAAGAAATATATAACTGGGATAGTAGTCCTTATAAGACAGATTGTGCTGGAAATGACTGGTTAAAACCAGCAAGTGGGTATATGTGGACGTTATCGTCGAATTCGTCTTACTCCTACTTTGTGTTCTATGTGTCTTCGTACGGGTCTGTCATCCGCTACAACGCTAACTACTCCTACGGTGTGTGGCCTGCCCTTTATCTGTCATCGAAAGTGAGCATCTCGGGCGGTACGGGAACTTCAAGTTCACCGTATGAGTTATCTCTTTAATTTATTATTTTAAAAAGAATACAGGATTAGATACAGATGACTGTATTCTTTTTGTTTGATTTTGATTTGAAGTTGTTGTTGATACTACTTTTTGAGTATTGTTGTTTTGAGGTTTACTTGGTGTTTTTGTTTGACTCATAAATTCTTTTGCAACTTGAAAAGCTCCTTTCATATTTTGAATCATTGGTTTTGCTTGTACATAAATGGGAATAATTTGATTCGCGACTGTTAAAGTTTTATTAATACCAGTCAAGATTTTAGGTAAAGAAAGTCCAGTTCGAATTGCTTGTGGAAACATAGACATTCACCCTTTCTAAAATATTATATGTGAAGATGGAAAAAAAGCCTACTTTTTGTAGAAAAAATGATTTGTTTATGATATACTTAAAAAGTAAGAATAGGGAAGGGATCTTATGAATACAAATGTTATGTATAGTTCAAATGTAAAAACTTCATCCTTTCAAAATATTTTAGCAATTTTATGGTATATTGTAAAATGTTCTTATCGAGGATTTAAATATATTTTTATGGATATTCCAAGTCATTTATGGCAACTTGCTAGTGGGAAAGTAGACTTAGCTTATAAAGGAACCATGGCAGCAGTTGATAAATCAAAAGACGAAAAAGAGAAGAAAAAAAGTGTCCTTAATATGGATTTAAATGATTTACTTAAAAATACACCAATGATGAAGAAAAAAATGGCTAAATTAGAACTTGAAAAAGCAAGACTTTTAGATGAATTAAAAGGTTCTGGTGGAATACGAAGTAAAGAACCAGTCGTTTATCAGTTCACAGCTAAAAAAGATGGAAAATTAGAAACTGGTATTGTGAATGGATATTCGAAATTAGACATTAATACTTTCTTAGTTCAAGATGGATATGAAGTCTATAAAATTGAAAATAGCAAGATGATTGAATTTTTATATGGGCAACAAAGTCTTTTTTCTCCAAGATTAAAAAATAAAGATTTATTATTTTGGTTGACTCAATTATCAACTTATTTAAAAAGTGGTATTACTTTATCTGATTCCATTCGAATTTTAAATCAACAAATGAATAAAAAAGCTACTTATAAAAGAGCATTTCAGGCTATTGTTTATGAACTTACGATGGGTGAATCTTTTTCAACAGCATTAGAAAAACAAGGAACGATGTTTCCACCACTTTTAATTAATATGATAAAAGCCGCGGAAGCAACAGGAGAATTACAAGAAACATTAGATGATATGGCAAATTACTATGATGAAATTGAAAAAACGAGAAAACAAATGATTTCTGCCATGACCTATCCATCAGTCATTATGGTCTTTAGTTTAGCTGTTGTGGTTTTTATTATGCTTTATATCATTCCTCAATTTATAGATATTTATGCGTCAGCAGGTACAGAGATTACAGGAATTACTTTATTTGTTTTAAACATAAGTGTTTTTTTACAAAATAATTTTATGAATCTTTTACTGATTATTATCTTGATTATTTTTGGAATCGTTCTTGCTTATAAGAAAGTAAAAGCTTTTCGAAAAAAGTTACAGACGTTTGCAATGAAAATACCAGTATTGGGGAAAATTATTATTTATAATGAAATGGCCATATTTTCTAAAACATTCTCGTCTTTGCTTCGAAATAATGTATTTATTACCGAGAGTATTACTATTTTAAGTAAAATTACAAATAATGAAATTTATAAAGAAATTATGTATGAAACAGTCAATAATATTATTAAAGGAGAAAAAATTAGTACAGCTTTTAAAGATCACTGGGCTGTACCAGATGTCGCGTATTTTATGATTGTTACAGGAGAATCGACTGGACAGTTAGCAGAGATGATGTCAAAAGTAAGTACATATTATCAAGAGTCTCATCGAAGTATTGTCAATAGTTTAAAATCCTTTATTGAGCCACTTATGATTGCTTTCTTAGCTATTGTTGTTGGTGGTATTATTCTAGCTGTTGTTGTACCAATGTTTGATATGATGACTTTGATAAAGGAGTAGAGAAATGAATATTTATTTTGGAGTGTTATTCTTTCTTTTAGGTTCTATCCTTGCTTCTTTTTATGGAGTCGTGGCCACAAGATTACCTGAGGGAAAAAGTATACTGGGAAGAAGTCATTGTAATCATTGTCATCATACCTTATCTTGGTATGAACTAATTCCTATTTTTTCTTTTCTTTTTTTAAGAGGAAAGTGTCATCATTGTCATAAAAAGTTACCTATATATGAACCCATCATTGAATTTTTAATGGGGGTATTCTTTTGTTTATCTTATTTCTATTATGGATTTTCTTATGAATTATGGATGTCTCTCATTCTTATTTCTTTATTTGTTCTTATTTATATTAGTGATTTTCGTTATATGATTATTTTAGATTCACCCTTAATAATTTCTAGTATTTTGATTTTTATCTTAAAATGGATCTATTTTGGGATTCAAGATGCTTTATTAGGGTTATTATCAGGTGTTATTTTATTTCTCATTTTCTTAGGAATTGGTTATATAGGTTCTAAAATTTTTAAACGAGAAGCTTTAGGTGGAGGAGATATTAAACTTGCTTTTGTAATGGGGGAAAGTGTGGGAATCATGTATGCTATCATTGCCCTTGTGTTATCGACCTTTTTAGCTTTACCATATGCCACTTTAGCTTTGCTTAGTAATGAAGACCGAGAAGTTCCTTTTGGACCATTCTTAATTTCAGCTTTATGTATGGTTTTTGTCTTTTATGACAAGTTTACCGCGGTTTTAAAATTTATTATGAGAATTCATTAAAAAAGAGACTTTACGGTCTCTTATTCTAATGTCTCTAAAGATATGCTTTCGACTGGTGTCATTTCTTGTTCCATTGTCGGAAGGGTTTCTACATCTCTTATATATTCGGGTGTTTCGATTTCAAGTTGGTCCATTGTTTCTAGTTCTTCTACATCTTCCTTTGCTTGAGTCATATCGATGGGGTTAGGTTCTTCTACATCAGCTTTACCAATAATCGCATTTTTAAGATGTACTTGCTCTTCACCTAAATCATCTTCAATATCAATCACACGAAGAACTTCTTCAAAACTTGTGAGGCCATTGATGACTTTAATTAAGCCATCATCGAGTAAGCTTGTTGCATGATCATTTTGATAAATTAATTTTCGAATTTCTTCTTTTGGTTCGTTATTTACAATGGCATCTCGTATTTCTTCATTTAATATAAGAACTTCTTGAAGAGGAATACGACCTGAATAACCTTTATAGCAACTCTCACAGCCAACTGGTTTATAAATATAATCGATATTCATATTTAAAGCTGTTTTAAAAACACGTTTTTCATAATCGGTAGTTGGCCTTGCTTCCCGACATTTTGGACATAATTTTTTACAAAGTCTTTGAGAAATAATGGCTTCTAGAGCTGAACCAAGTAAATATCTTTCAACATCCATATCGACTAAACGTTCAATGGTGGTTAAAGAGTTATTCGTGTGGATAGTTGATAAAACTAAGTGTCCTGTAATACTTGCACGAACGGCGATTCTCGCGGTTTCATTATCACGAATTTCACCAATCATAATGATATCAGGGTCTTGACGTAAGATAGAACGAAGAGCATTTGCAAAATCTAAGCCAATTTCACTCATTGTTTGAACTTGATTAATTCCTGCGATTTTCATCTCGACGGGATCTTCGACGGTGATAATATTTCTTTCAATCGTATTTAATTGTTGTAAGATCGCATAGACCGTTGTTGATTTACCACTTCCTGTTGCACCTGTCACTAAGATAATTCCATTTGGTTTACTAATCGCTTTTTGAACAAGTTCTAGATTTCGTTCGGAAAAACCTAGAGTATCTAGAGTACTTAAACTTGATGAATAATCAAGTAAACGAATAACGACTTTTTCCCCATAAACAATCGGAAGTGTTGATACACGGAGGTCTAAGTCACTGCCATCCACTTGCATTTTAATGGCTCCATCTTGAGGAACACGAGATTCGGTAATATTCATACCAGCAATAATTTTGATACGAGTGACTAAGTTTTTCTTTACACTGGCAGGAACTTTAGCATACAAAATAAGCTCGCCATCGACACGAATACGAACATTTAAGACATCTGGGGTAGGATCAAAGTGAATATCGCTCGCTCTTTTACGGGATGCATCAATCAGCATATCGTTTACAATGTCGACAATTGGTAGGTTGTTATAATCATATTCTGTATACATACGAGTCACCTTTTATTCTTTTATAAGTTTATCATAGAAAACGAAAAAAAACAATTCCCCAAACATGAATTTTATGTTAAAATGTTTTTTAAGCGTGAGGGGTGAAAGAGGATGAAAAAAATAACACGAAAAATACTTTTTGTTCCTATTTTAATCATTTTACTTATTTTTCTTTTCCTTTGTATCATGGAAAGTCACCTCTTAGAAGTAGGAAGAAAAGAAAGACTCCGTAAACTAGAACGTTATGATAATTATGTATTAACTTATGAAAAACAAGAAGCATGTGAACTTCGTAAGATGTTTGTTGTTGGAAATGTCACCTTTTATTATGATTGTATTGAAAATTTAACTTTAAGTTATGGCACGACTCAAACTAATTTATATGAAGTCATGAATTTAGGCTATTTACACATAAAAGAGTTTGTAAAAAATTTAAAAAAAATAAGTGAGGAGGATGGTGTGACTATCTACCTTCATGAGAAAACAATTGAAAATCCTCCTTACGAAGTAGAAGTAAGAGAATATGAAGAATTAAAAGATGTGATTATAAGGGCTCTTTAGATTTTTTAAGTTCTTTTTGAATGACTCGGTAATTCAAGTACACAACAAATAGGATATTGATGATTTCACTGATGACTAAAGAATATAAGCCAATTTTGAAGAAAGATAAGGTACACATAACCGCGAGTTTTAGTAAAATTCCCCATAAACTAATTTTCATCGTATCACTTGCTTTATCCATAGCTTGGAGGCTACTGGATAAGGGTGCTTCTAAATAGAATAAAACAAAGAAAGGTGCGAGGATAAAAATATAATCACTTCCGAGGTTTGTCTTATATAAAATTTGTAATAAAGGGTTTCTCAAAAGAAAAATGAGTATAGAACTGATAGCTCCAATCCAAAAAGAATAGGTTAAAGCTTGTTTGATTCTAGACCGGAGTTTTGCAAAGTTTTTCTGGGAATGATATTTGCTTACTTCTGGGATTAGAATTTGGACAATGGCTTGAATGAAAAATGAGGGAAGTGTAAGAAGTCCCACCGCATAGGCATTGTAGGCCGCATATTCTTGTAAGATATAAGTACTCGAGTATCCTACGGAAAGTAAGATATTGGTAAGTAAAATAGGTTCTAGAAAGAAACCAATGTTTCCAATGAGTCTTCCTGATACCGAAGGCACGCTGATATGAAGGACACGGTTTAGAATAGTTTTGTCAGGAATGAAATCTTGTTTGGTGATCATCGCACCTCTTGGAAGAAAGATGGAAAATGTAAAAATACTTACAGTCTCCGTGACAATGTTTAATAGAATAAAAGAAAGAACTCCTAGAAATGCGCTTTGCCTTACAATTTTAGGTAAAAAGAAAATTAAAAAGAAAATACGGACTAATTGTTCAAAAATATTTGAGATGGTATTAGGAGCTACTTTTAATTTGCCAAGAAAATATCCTTTTAAAATGGAGGACATCGAGATAAAAGGAAGAGTAAATGCGAGGGCAATGAGTAAGGGAGTCACAGTTGGTTGTTTTAAAAGAGTGGATGCAATAAAAGGAGATGCGAGGGCGATTAAAAGAATCATGAGGATGTTAAATAGAATAATAGAGATAGCACTGGTAAAAAGAATTCTTTTACTTCTTATGGTTCCTTCACTGACTAATTTCGAGATGCTAATCGGAAGAGCAAAGGTGGCAAGAGTGATAAAAAGCGAATAAGTCGGCATTATAATCGTGTAAAGGCTCATTCCATATTCACCCACTTTCCTGGTAAACAGTATTCGAATGACAAATCCTAGTACTTTCGTTAAAAAACCACCGAGTAATAATATAAAAATAGATGTCTTAAAAGTGTCTTTTTTCAAATCTAATCTTTCCTATTCTTTTACTTTGCTTTATAATAATATATGAAGTGTGTATACATTTTAAGAATGGATGATGATTATGGAAGAAAAATTTGCAAGTTTAGAAGAACTTTATTCAAGACTTAAACCTGCGTTAAGAACTAAAAGAAATGAAATGATAAGACAAAAATTTCCACGAATGGAAGAAAAAGAAATATGGCTTTATTTTTGTAAACATGTTTGGCGGGGAAAATCTTCACTTACTTTAGGAGAAATGGTAAGTGATATATTAAATACTGATTCTTATGAAATTATGAAAGAGAGAGTGACTCATGAATCCAATTACAGTCAATAAACAAAGTAGTATTAAACTTACGGGAAGCAAAATTCTTTATTTTGATCCTTTAGAAGTCGAGTCTTTGCATGATGCCGATTATATTTTTATTACTCATCCGCATTGGGATCATTTTTCCTTATTATCCATTTTAGAAATTAAGAAAGAAACAACTGTTTTTGTGACGACCAAAGATATTGTCGAAGAGTTATTATCCATCGGTATATCAGAGGAATATATCATCGTGGTAAAACCAAATGAACATCATACCTTAAAGAATTTAGAATTTGATACAGTTCCTGCTTATAATTTACATAAGAAACATCATCCCAAAGAAAATGGTTGGGTTGGATATGTCGTAAATTTTGATGGAGTGATTTATTATGTGATGGGAGACACCGATGCTACACCAGCATCTAAAGAGGTAACATGCGATGTCTTATTTATTCCGATTGGTGGGACTTATACGATGGATTGTTTGGAGGCAGCAAATCTTACGAATATCATAAAACCAAAACTTGCGATTCCCATTCATTATGGATATGCTGTGGGAACGAAGAAAGATGCTGAAGTCTTTAAAAAAAGATTAGAACATGGAATTACTTGTAAAATATTAATTCCTTAAGAAGGAGTACAAAAAAATGGAAAAACAAATCGAAGAATTTACCCTAAAATGTCATACTCTTTATCCAGAAGAGATGGTTCAAAAAATAGAACAGGCCATTTTATTTGCTAAAAAGAGTCATGGCGAGAAAAAAAGATTAGATGGAAGTCCGTATTTCACACATCCCCTTGCTGTGAGTGAAATTTTACTTGATTATGGGGTGGACGCGGATACAATCCTCGCGGCTCTTTTACATGAAACGATCAATCATGGAAATAGTACGATGGAGGAAATCGAAGAAAATTTTGGCAGTGAAGTCGCAAGTATTGTGGGAACCATTTCGAAATTAAATCATTTGGAGTTAAATGATGACTCTTTATATTCAGCGATGAACTTACGTAAAATATTGGTTGGAATGAGTGAAGATGTTCGGGTGTTACTTTTGAAACTTGCCGATCGTTTACATAATTTAAGAACCGCGGATGCTTTGGATAAAGAAACGCTTAAGAAAAAGGTGGCTGAGACCATGAACGTTTTAATTCCAATCGCTCATCGACTTGGTATGTATCAAATGAAAGGGGAAATGGAAGACCTTTGTTTAAAGTATTCGAAGCCAGATGTGTATGCCGATATTTTAGAAAGACTTTCGGGAGCTTCCAAAAAACTCAAAGATTCTCTAGAAGAAATGGAAGAGTCGATTAGTGAGATGCTCGAAGAACATAATATTCATTACCGGATGAAAAGCAGGGTGAAAAGTGTCTATTCCATTTATAATAAATTAAATAATGGCAAGAAATGGGATAGTATCTATGATATTTTGGCTTTAAGAGTGATTGTCGAAGAAGTGAGTGATTGCTATTTAACCATTGGTCTTATTCATGCTAAGTACAGGCCTATTCCCGGAAGATTTAAAGATTATATCGCGAATCCAAAACAAAACATGTATCAAAGTTTACATACAGGTGTGTTTGGCAGTGATGGAAACCGTTATGAGATTCAGGTGAGAACGGAAGAAATGGATGAATATGCCGAGAAAGGGGTAGCATCTCACTTTGCTTATAAAGAAAAACATTATATGAAGAATGTGATGGAACAAAAGCTAGAAATCTTTAGAAACTTAATTGAATCTTCCGAGTCTTTAAGTGATATCGAATTTCAAAATAATGTGGAAAAAGAACTCTTTAATGAATCTATCTATGTGTTTACTCCAAAAGGAGATGTGTTAGAACTTCCTAAGGGTGCCACACCGATTGACTTTGCATATCGAATTCACTCCGATGTCGGCGATAAAACAGTGGGAGCCATCGTAAATGATGTCATTGTTCCTTTGTCTCATCCTCTTCAAAATGATGATGTGGTAAGTATTAAAACAAATGCAAATTCCACTCCAAATAAAGAATGGCTTAACTTTGTTGTAACAAGTCATGCTCGTAATAAAATAAAAGCATATTTTAGTAAACAGGAAAAAGAAAACTATACGGAGTCTGGGAAAAATATTTTAATGAATGAACTAAGAAAGAAAAAAATATCTTTCGATACTTTATTTACTCAAGAAAATATCAAACGTATTTGTGAAGAATTAAAATTAGAAAATATGGATGAAATCTATTTTTCGATTGGAACGTTACGTTTTACAGCCTCTTATATTATTGCATTTTTAACCGAAGAAAAGAAAGATATTCAAGATATTTTACTTGAAAAAGTACAAAGAAAAACCAGTGTTAAAAATACGAATAAAGGCGATATTCTAGTGAATGGTTATGACAATATCTTAGTGACTTTAGGAAAATGTTGTCATCCTGTGTATGGGGATGATATTGTAGGCTTTATTACCAAAGGAGAAGGAATTACGGTTCATAAAAAGGAATGTAAAAATGTGGTCGATAAAGAGGAACGGATGATTGATGTTTCATGGAATACGAAGGAAGATGCCACTTATATGGTTACTTTACAAGTTTTCGTGGAACCTGGAAAAAACCATGTCGCGGATTTAGTCAGCCGTGCCTGTGAAAAAAATATTTATGTGGATGCCATTAACACAAAAGAAAAAGAAGATAAAACGATTTATGAAATTACGGTGAAAGTAAGAGATAAAGACGAATTAGAGGGGTTTATGAATTCCTTAGAAATGTTTTCATTTGTGAAAGAGGTGAAAAGAATATGAGAGTTTTAGTTCAAAGAAGTAAAGAGTCTTCTGTTTCAGTAGAGGACAAAATTGTTGGTAAAATTGAGAGAGGACTTGTGTTATTTGTTGGATTTACGGAGAATGATTCAGAGAAAGAAATTGAATATTTAGCTAAAAAAGTGGTGAATCTAAGAATTTTTGATGATGAAAATGGTGTTATGAATAAGAGCATTTTAGATGTCGGAGGTTCTATTTTATCGATTAGTCAATTTACGCTTTATGCGGATACTTCAAAAGGAAATCGTCCCAGTTATGTAAAAGCCTTAAATGGAAGTGAAGCAACGATTTTATATGATAAATGGAATGAAACTTTAAGAAAGTATTTGCATGTAGAAACGGGAATCTTCGGGGCCGATATGCAAGTAAAAATTCATAATGATGGTCCAATTACCATTTTACTTGAAAAAGAGGATGTTTAATGTGTCTTTACTTTTTTACTTTAGTCGTCCTGTTTTGATATCTTGAATGTCCTTTCGTCTTATGGTACAATAATCATGTGAGATGGAAGTGGAATGTATGAAGGGGAACGAAAAGCAGAAATTTGCATCGGGAATGTGCTTTTATAAATTATTTTGGATTTTTCTTTTTGGATGTGTGTTTGGAGCGTATTATGAAGAAATATTAAATCTAGTCGTACATTATCATTTTCATCATGAACTTGTTTGGCAACTTCGAAGAGGCGTTATATGGGGACCTATTTCTCCTGTTTATGGAATGGGAGCAATACTCATGATTGGAATATTAGGTCGTAAAAAAAGACCAGATTGGAAAACTATTCTTTATGGAGCACTACTCGGTGGAAGTTTTGAATATTTAATTAGTTTTTTACAAGAAACATTTTTAGGAACCGTATCATGGGATTATACCAATGAATTTTTAAATATTAATGGACGTACTACGATTCCATTTGCTATTGTATGGGGGTTACTTGCCCTTGCTTTAGTCAAAATCTTTTATCCATCTATTTCTTCTGTGATTGAATCTTTACCTAAAAAATTTGGAACGATTTTAACGAATATCTTAATTGTTTTAGTTGTTTTTGATTTTACCATTTCTTGGGGTGCTTTAGTCCGTCAGATGTTTCGGCATAATGGATTCCCACCAGTCACTTTTGTCGGTGAATTTTTTGACAAGTATTTTCCAGATGAAGAACTTAAAAAAAGCTATACCAATATGGTTGTGATTGAGGTCCAAAAATGATCCTATGGTATTTAAGTTATATTCTTTTATTTCTAGGCCTTTTTTTGTTTTTTTTAACTAAAGTCATTCAAAGAAAAAATACGTATCGTTTGGAAAAAAGAACGAACAAAAAACCAACAGTTGCCATTTTCATACCAGCAAGAGATGAATCAACAGTCATTGAATCTCTACTTTGTTCCATTGAATCACAAACATACTCAGTAAATCCAAGTCATATTTATATCATAGTAGAAAATGAAGACGACCCAAGTATAGAGATTGCTCACCGTCATCATGTGAATGTCTTTATAAGAAAAAAATTAAATTTACAAACCAAAGGTTATGCCTTAGCTGAATTAATTGAAGATTTATGTACTAAGAATATTTATTATGATGTCTATTTTATTTTTGATGCAGATAATATTTTAGAAAAAAACTTTATTGAAGAAATGCTTAAAGATTACAAAAAAGGCTTTGCTGTTTCTACAGGCTATCGAGCTTTAAAAAATACAAACTCATACTTTTCTGTCAGCGCAGGACTTACATTTTTCTTAGTAAATGAAATTAGAAACCGAGCTTCGTTAAAAAATCATGGAAATTTAATTTTATCAGGGACAGGTTATTATATTGATGGAAAATATATCAAAGAGTGGGGAACTTTTCCATTTCATTCTCTTACAGAAGATTATGAGAGTTCTTTATATTATACTTTAGAAGGAATAAGTACAAATTACAATGAAAATGCAATATTCTATGATGAACAACCTGAAAAATATTCAGTAAGTTTAAAACAAAGAAGCCGTTGGGTGAAAGGTTATTTTGAGAACTGGATGGGATATCAGAAAAGATTAAGAAAGAAACAAAAAGAACATCCATATAATGAAGGTTCCATTTTTGAAATGCGAATGGGGATCCTTCCTGTTATATTTCTGGTTGTATCGATTCTTCTTATGCTTCTTTTAACATTTTGTTCTTTATTTTCATTCAGATGGATTACCGTTTTCTTTTTGTTTCTTTTTTGTGCATTGGTGTATGCATTTCTCGTTCTAATCACGGCTTTGCTTCTTGGGATGGCGGGAAAGAAAATGAAATTATCAAAAACAGTACAGATTCAAGTATTACTTTATCATCCTATCTTTTTAATTTCTTATATTCATGCCGTGTTGGTCGCTTTATTTAAAAAAGATTTAAAATGGGAAAAAATTGAAAGAATAGAGGAAGTTTGATTTGTTTACAGATATTTACATTTTTAATATATGTACATAAAACGTAAATCAATAATTGAAAACAAATCAAAATGTAAATAAAATGTAAAATTTTTAATTTTTTTAAAGAAATTTGCGTAAAAAAAAAGGAAATTGGCACTTTTTCTTGAATATATATATAGGAGGTTATTTTATATCATAATAGAAAAAGTCAAATTTATCCCTTTAACAGATGATGTTTTGTTTAAAGAAACTTTTGGAAGAATTCAAAATATTCT
>CANPXO010000033.1 GCA_947586205.1 uncultured Bacilli bacterium | reverse complement strand
CGGACTTGAACCGGCACGGGTGATTAAGCCCGCAGGATTTTAAGTCCTGTGCGTCTACCTATTCCGCCACATGGGCAGGCACTGTCTTAATTCATAAGACTTCTTCATTATAATATTAAATTTTGAAAATAGCAAGTTTTTTTCAACAAAAAATGCATTTTTCCCAACATTTTATTCATTTTCACTCTCTTTTATGTCATTTGTTTCCTTTTTTATGCTTTCCATTCTTTCTTCCATCCATATCGGAAGTTGTTTTTTTAAAGGAGCAAATCCATGATCAATCTTACGATCTATGAAATTTCCATAATCTGTATTTCGAATACTACATTTTAATTTTTTATTTTCTTCATCGCAATCTAATATGACACATGGAACAACATCCCCAATATTCCCATAATCCATCACATCTTTGACAAAATGTTCACTTAATTCTGAAATGTGGATAAGTCCTGTATAACCATTTTCAAAAGATAAAAACATTCCATACTTTTCAAAACCTGTTACACATCCTTCAACAACATCTCCTTTTTTATAAATATTCATTTTTTTTCACCACTGTGACTATTATAAACAATTTTTCTTTACTTGTGAAGTTTAAACTTTTATAATAATGTAAGAAATGAGGTTATTTCATGGAAAAAGAGATTGAAAAAATAAAAGAACAATTAGAAGATATCCGTCCTTTTTTAAATATGGACGGTGGTGATATTGAATTTATTAAATATGAAGATGGGTATTTATATATTAAGCTTTCTGGTGCCTGCGCAGCTTGTGGATTCCAAGATGTCACGATTAAAGATAATATTGAAGCCTATTTAAAAGAAGATATTCCTGATTTAAAAGGAGTCATAAATGTCGAATTATGATTCTTTTTTTATAATCCAAGGAATTGGCTCAATTGGAACATAATCTTTTAAGAAAAGCCAAACATCTCTTAAGAATTTTTCATAGTCTTCTACTTTATCAATAATAAGGAGTAAAGCATCGTCATCTAAATTGTTTTCCACAATCTGCACGTGTAAATCAAAATAATAAGAAGGATATAAAAGTCTTGCATAAAGCATAGATGCACTGTAAATATCAGGTTTTCGAATTTTTATAAAAGACTGTAAATCAATCATAGCCGAAACGGAATCTTTGAAAAACATACTTTTGATATAACTTGCTACATCTCGAACCTCTAAATCAAAAATAAAATTTAAAGGATTATCAAAATTAAGTCTAGTATTTGGATAACTTACTCGTCGATGCGATAACACAATCGGTAAATTCTTAGGTCTTGGCACTCTTTTTTCGACAAATCTTGCATAACTAATGGCATTTTCAGCAAGGCCGACATAATAACTAAAGCTATTTAAAATAACTGGATGCCCTTTTCCCATTTCTCTTACTTGATATTCAAAATAATCTACTTTTTCACACCATAAATTCGCCCATTCATTCCGATATAAAGCACTTTTTTCATTATTTAAAACTAATATTTTTTGAAATTCTAAAATATCCATTAAGCCATATTCAATTGTTGGATTTTGAACACATACTAAAACATAAGGAATTCCACCTACCAGTGTAATAAAAGAACGATTAACATTGAAAACAAATGGAAATATTTTAAGACCTTTTCTAACTAATTCTTCACATACTTGCAAAAGTTCTTGAAATTCTTTCTCCGTTCTTTTTAATTTTGTAAAATAATAAAGAGTATCCTCTATTTGAAATACAGAATAATCTTTGTGTTCTTCTATTTCTTCAATATCAATATGATAAGCATATAATATATTTTCTTTCATATTACATCATATGAAAAAAAGTTTAAGATTATCTCTTAAACTTAAGCAGCTTTTTCTAAACCAAGGGTCATCGGATCTCCTTGGACTGGACTCGTTCCTACTTCTGTATTTACTTTATTCAAATTTTCTTGAGTTTGTCTTGCAATTTCTGTAACTGCTTCAGCATTTTTTAATTGCTCTTGAATAATATTTTGCTTTTGAGTCATCTCTTCAGAATGTCTTTGAAAAAACGCACTTATTTCTTTTTCTTCTTCTTCGTCAATCATTTTTCTTTGTTCATTATATTTTTCATGAATAGTTTCTAATTCTTTTAGTAAATTATTATCTTCTTTTTCATTTTCAATGATTTCTACTCCCGCTGGACTCTCAGTAGGTGTAGGCATCTCCATGCTCGCGTTGTCTTGTACTGAAACTTCAGGAGTATCGATTACTGGTGTTTCTACTGTAGCATCCATAACAGATGCCTCATTTGTATCTGGAACAACATTGGGAATCACTGGAGCTTCAGGTGTCTCTATTACTGGAGTATCAATAACAGGAGTTTCATTTATAACTGATGCTTCCTCAGGCATTACTGAAGCAATATCTGGAACAACTGGACTTTCAACTGTTGGCATTTCCATATTTACACTTTCTTGTACTGGAATTTCAGGAGTTTCCATTACTGGTGTTTCAACTGGAGAATCTGTAACAGGAGTTTCATTTGTAACTGATGCTTCCTCAGGTATTACTGGAGTAATCTCCGGAACAACTGGACTTTCAGTTGTTGGCATTTCCATATTTATACTATCTTGTACTGGAGCTACAGACGCTTCTGGAACATCCATTGGCATAACAGGTGCATCTACAGGGGTATCATTCACTGGAACTTCTGAAACAGACTCTGACATCACTGGAGTTTCAGAAATTGGACTTGACATTTCTGTATTTAACATTGCTTCTTGAGAAACAACGGTAGGTGCTACATTTTCCATAGCAGGTGCCTCTGTAATACTATTTTGCTGTATTTCTTGATTATTTTGAAGTTGTACTTTAAAAGTATTTACATTATTCACTAAAGTACTCACTTGAACATCATTCACTGCTAAAGGCCTTCCACCACCTAATGCAACTTTTACACTAGGTAATACTAAAAATTCTTCTTTTGGAGTATTTACATCTAAATTATTTTTGATCATATCTACAAAAACACTTTTTACTTCACTCCAAGCTGCATCATCATTAATAGCTTGATAAATACCATCTTTTTCCCAAAGAAACTCTAGAACTTTATTCCCATTGTTCATTTCATTTTTATCCAATACTAAAACTGGAACATTCTTAATGTTTGGTTTATCATCACTCATAGATTTAAAATGACAAATCACATTTCTTTCTTCTGTTTCTCCATTTGGATTTTCTAGAATAATTTTTTCATTCATACAAATTCCCTCTATTCTGTAAAAATTATAGCAAAAAAAAAGGGCTTGTGCAACCCAAAATTACGCATGAATTTTTCCATCTCGAAAATGCTTACGACATAAAGCAATATATGACTCATTTCCGCCCAACACAACTTGTTCTCCATCTCTTACAATTTTCTCGTCTTGGAATCTTGCATTAAACAAGGCTTTTCTGCCACACCAACAAATAGTAGGAATTTCTTCAATCACATTAGCAAATTCCATTAACTTTTTAGATCCTTCAAAAAGATGGCCTTGAAAATCAGTTCGAAGTCCATAGCAAATGACAGGAATATTTAAGTCGTCCACGATATTTGCAAGAGTTACAATTTCTTCTTCTTTTAAAAACTGAGCTTCATCGACAATGATGGCATTTGGTAAATCAATACCAGCATATAATAATTCTAAATGTTCTTTGGCTAAATAATCTTCAGCAAACTCACATTTGGACTCTAAACCAATTCTTGATTTTACAATGGTTTCCCCATCTCTATTTTCTAACTTTGGTTTTAGTAAAACTGCTTTTTGGCCTCTTTCCATATAATTAAAACGAACCATCAAAGCATTTGCCGTTTTACTACTTCCCATCGCTCCATATCTAAAATATAATTTAGCCATCTTAATTTACCTCCACGATTTTGTATCCGTCACCCTCTAAAGTTTCTTTTTGAAATTTAAAGTTTTTACTTCGATAAAGAACTTTGACAATAGAGTCTTCTTTTCTTTTTTGATTAATTTCTTCATATGCTTTTTCTAAAGAATTTTCATCACTTAAAATATAAGCAAATTTTGGTTGTTCTTTTTCCAATGTAAATCCACGTTCTTCTAAAAGTAAAAGTAATCTTTCAAATCCAACAGAGAAACCACAAGCAGGGGTTGGTTGATTTGTGTATTTTTCAATCATCTTGTCATATCTTCCTCCACCACCAATGGCAAATGCTTCTTCTTCCACCATAATTTCGAAAATTGGTCCTGTATAATACCCCATTCCTCGAACTAAAGTCGGGTCAAACTTTAAAGTCGCATCAACATTCTTTTGGACTGTTTCCATTATTGTTTCTAAATTTGAAACAACACTTTCATCCATGTGAAAAGAGGCACAAAAATCTTTGACTGAAGAAGTATCTTTAGTAAAGAAATCTAAATATTTTTTGACTTTTTCTTCTTCTAACCCGAGTGTTAATAACTCACTAGTTACTCCTTCTACACCAATTTTGTCTAACTTATCCAAGGCAATCAAAATAGAATCTAAAAGTTCTTCTTTGAAACCTACATACTCCACCATTTTGGTAAGAATTCTTCGATCATTGATACGAATGGTGAAATTTTTAAATTGTAATGCACTTAAAAAGGTAATAACCACAGTAATGAGTTCAATTTCTGCTAAGTTAGTTTTCTCTCCTAAAATATCTAAGTCACATTGCATAAACTCTCTAAATCTTCCCTTTTGACTTCTTTCTGCCCGATACACATTTCCAACTTGAAAAGCCCTGAATGGTGTGGATAACTGAGGTAAATTATTTGCATAAAATCTTGCTAAAGGAACCGTTAAATCATAACGAAGTCCAGAATCTACTAAAGAATCTAAGTCACTCATATCTCCTTCATTTAACTTTTCTCCTCGTTTCATAATTTTAAAAATTAACTTTTCGTTTTCTCCACCTTGTTTACTTGTTAAATTTTCAATGTGTTCTACCACTGGAGTTTGAATAAGTTCAAAACCAAATTTCGCATACACTTCTTTCATGACTTTTAATACATATTCTCTTAATACCATGTCTTTTGGAAGCATGTCTCGCATCCCTTTGGTTGGTGTTTTAATAAAATTCATAAGATAACCTTCTTTCCTTAGATTTATTATGACACACAAAAAAAAAGAAGTCAAACTTATTTGACTTACATTAATCCTTTATTTCTACAATATTCATAAACCATTTCTTTATAGTCTTGTAAAAATTGATTTCTTGTTTTTTCATCAATATTTAATAAATCTAAATAAGGGGCCGTATCTTCGATTTCAGCAAGAAGAAGTCTTCCATCTTCCATTTTAATAAAATCAATTCTTTGAATTCCATAAAAATTACCATTTAAAGATGCCATTTTATTCGCAATTTTTAATTCTTCTTCTGTATAATGATACATGATAGGTAATGGACATACTGGAAGTTTTCCTGGAACAAACTCTAAAGCATATTCAAATTTGTTATTTACATAATAAAATTGTACTTCGGAATGAAATTTTAAATAAGGTTGAATGATATAAAGAGAGTTAAATTTTTCTTTTAATTCTTCTTTCGTTACTACACTCTGTCCTATTCCACTAAAACTGTCTTTTAGTTTTAACATATATTTTTCTGGATTTCCTAATTTTTCTATATCTTCTAAGTTATCCACACTTGGAATTACGGATTCTCCTTCTTTAAAAAGATTTACTAAATACATTTTATCCGTTCCATCAAATTTTCCATCAAAGTTAATTCTAGGTAAATCTTTTCTTACAACTCTTTTTCGGCAATCATAATGAGCACGATCCACACTATTTAATTCTAAAGCTGCCATCCACGTATTTCTTTGAATAAATAAATCATTCAAATCATCTAATCTTTCATCATATTCGTTATCTACAATAGTAACTTTATGACCATCATTCCGAAAAACTCTTGCAAAAAGCATATCTTCAAATTTTTCATCATCATCAAAACCACTTGCTATTAATATATTCATTTCCAACACCTCGAACTTATTATAATGTTTTGTCTTAATGAAATCAATTTTTTTACATGGCCTTTACATTATGTTGACAAAAAAAGAAGTCAAACTTATTTGACCTCAATATATTTTTTCGTTTCTTCGGCATTTACTTTAGGAACTTCAATTGTTAAAGTACCATCATGGAAAATTGCTTCAATTTCATCTTCTTTAATATCGCCTAAGTAGAAACTTCTTTGATATTTTCCATATACTCTTTCACGACGAATATACTTCTTATTCTCATCTTTCTCCTCATTTGATTTTTCAGCTGTGATGACAATGTTTCCTTTGTTTGCTTCGATTTTGATTTCCTCTTTACGATATCCAGGAATATCCATTTCAATATGGAATTTACCATCCTTTTCATAAATATCGCTCTTTAAAGAGTTCTCCTCACTTGCAAAGAAACTATCAAACAAATCATCGAAATAATAATTTCTTGGTACTAATTTCATTTTTCCTCATTTCCTTTCATGATTCCATTATAGCACTTTTTTAGCACTTGTCAAGTTTAAGTGCTAATTTTTTTTATTTTTTTGAAATCTATCTTTATTATGAAACAATTTATCTTTTTTATACTGCTTTAAGTATCCGTTCTTTTCGATAATTATTTGTTTGGATTCCAATCACTTTTATTTTATTTTCTTGAATCATTCTTTCTGTTAGATATTGATAAACAACAACAGGTGCATCAAAATCTACATAATGATCCATTAGGAAAGAAGAAAATCTTGTGTCAGTAATAGGCCCTATAAAAGATATGATTTGATACAAAATGTTTTCAACGTATTCATAAGACACACATTTCAATTTTTTATTTTCCAAAAAACGAATATCAGAATTCTGTTCTAGAATTTTATGCCACTCTTCATCATATGCATTTTTTTCTTTTTTCCTGAGTACATGTTCTTTCTTTATTAAAGATTTAAGTTCTTTGTAATCTAGCATTCCTGCATGATTAATATTCTCTTGTTCTTCATCTGCATATAAAACAGAGATTTTTTTATCTTTCAAATAATGACAGCAAAATAGGAAAAGTAAATAACAATTGGCTGAGCAATGACTAGTCCATATGCGAATTTTTTTTACTTTGCTAGCAAACCAATCCAACTTAGCAAAAAGTAAAGTATCATCATAAAGGTAATCTGGATCTATCTCTTCTAAAGATGTCCTTTTTCGTTCTAATTCTTTTAAATCTCCTATTTCAAAGATGAATGGAAGAAGAAAAACTTTATTTTTTGAGCCAACGACATCTTCAATATTTGTTTCACTAAAAGAATTCACAATATCTAAAGTATGATACTTAGTATTTTTTTCTTTTAAACATGCTTCTTTCATTTTTTGATAACGTTCATCCTGTTCAACCAAAGATGATGATTTATTCAAATAAATTTCTTGTTCTACAAAATCTCTAAACTTTTTTTGAGGTTTGTATATCAGTATATCTTTTCCGATTTTTTTATTAAGTTGTTCGTTTTTTTTAACTTCTTCTAAAAAGAAGTCATTCTGATCTTGTTTTAATACTTTCTTCATTGTTTGATAATTCAAAACATAAAAAGGTGTTTTATCTTCAAAATGTACTTCTCCATTTTGAATCGTCATACTTAGTTCTCCAAATGTCTTTTTTTGTTGTTCTAAACGAACAGGATAATTTTCCAACATAGATAAATAGATTTTAAAGTCACACTTTTGATAGAATGAATCTTTAAATTCACATCCCTTATCCTCTAATATTTTTTTACTTTGCTCATAATCTTTTTTATAAACTAAAAGATAAATAAAATGATATTTTTTTTCATAAGAAGACATCATATAGTAAGCAAAAATAATTTTTTGGTTTTGAAACGTATCTGTAATTTCATCACAAATATCATAATATTTCATATTCTTCCTCTCCTTCTATTAAATAAACATTATGGTAAAAAGATTTTCAATTTTAAAAACTCTAATTTGTCCAGTTGATTCTTTTTATAAAACTTACGTGTTTCTCCCGCGATGATATCGGATGCTTGCACCCCATAATCACTTTTGGAATCTACATACCTTAAATCAATATTTAAGTCACTATGCAAAATCGGTGGAAAATACATAAAATGTTTTAAATTAGCCATACCTTTGGTAAATTCTTTTTGAATATCTTCTAAAAAGTCTCTTTCTAAATGTAAGATATTGATTTGTTCATCAATTCGAAGAACAAGTTTCACAGGTTCATTCGGATTTAATAATTTTTCTTTGATAAAATAAGTTAAAATTCTTTTTAATAAGATTCTTTCCGTATAATCTCGAAACCTTCCTCTAGCATTTTTCTTTTTCATAATTTCAGAATTCACTTTTTGATTATCAATAATGACTGCAAAGCAAAATTCATTTTCTAAGTATTTTAAGATCTTTTTTTTATGTTGATAACGGATATTGGTATCTTTTATCTCTGGACATTTTCGTTTACATTTATTTACGTTATATTTACAATAATGGCATTTGATTTTTTGTATATACTCTTGATATTTTTCTGTAAACTTCCATTTTGCATCTTCACTTAAGAATGCGATTCCACCGTATACACAGCATGACTCATTGGAATGAATTACACCAGAGTCATCCATGTAAACATATAAAACTTGTTCTTTCATAAATTCCTCCTTAAATAATATTATATACCACACGAAATAAGATTGCAAGCCTAGGAAAAAAATGATACAATTTGTCTAGAAAAGAGTGAAAAAAATGAAAAAAATTTTAATTGTAAGCCTTGTTTTTTTATTAACTGGCTGTGGAAAAACAGAAAGTTTAGAAAGTCCGCCTGAAGAAGATGCAGAACCTCCAAAAGCAAGTATTGTTTTGAACGGGGATGAAAAAATCTCTTTAGATTACTATGAAGATTATGTAGAACCAGGTTTCACCGCGACCAATAAAGATGGAGAAGATGTGACTAGTGAGGTTAAAATAACAGGTAACGTTGTTAAAAGACCTGGAGACTATACACTTACCTATACTTATGAAACCGAAGAAGAAAGTGCATCTGCAACAAGAGTTGTTACGGTAGAACCTGTAGAAGTCAGTGAAAACGCAAAAAGCGTTCCCGTATTAATGTATCATTATTTTTATGATGCAAATGTCGAACCTTATAAAGATGCAAACTATTTATCTAAACAAGAATTTGAAGAACAATTAAAATATTTAACCGAAAATGATTATTACTTTCCTACAATGCAAGAACTAAGAGATTATATTGACGGCAAAATTATGTTACCTCAAAAAAGTATTATTTTAACCATGGATGATGGAAACGATTCGGATTATACTTATGCCGTTCCTCTTGCGATTCAGTATCAAGTTCCACTTACTTTCTTTGTTGTGACTTCTTGGACAGATCCAAAAGCTGATTATGTACAACATTATCGAAGTACTAGAATTGTTACTTTTGAAAGTCATACTCATGATATGCACAAAGCAGGATGTACAAAAGGTCATGGAGGTTACTTCATGTGTGCTTCCAAAGAAGATGGACTAAATGATTTACAAACTTCCTTTGATTTACTCGGAACAGCAACTGCTCTTGCTTATCCTTTTGGAGATTATACTGATTTAACAAAAGAAGTAGTTCAAGAAGCAGGTTTCTCTTTAGCATTTACTACGGAATGGGGTAAAGTAAACCCTGGAATGGACCCTTATGCTCTTCCTCGTGTTCGTGTGAGTGCTGGGAACTCTTTAAGTTCATTCATTAGTTCTATTTCTTAAGAGGTCTTATGAAAAAAGAAAAAATTTTGCCAACGATTTTACTTACCTTCCCTTTCTTAGATTTTTTAACAGGAATTTGTAGTTGGAATCATTATTTTAGTATTGGACTTCTCACAAAAGGAATTCTTCTTGTTCTTGCTTTATTCTATATTATAAAGTATTACAAGGATAAAAAAATAATTTGGATATTCCTTATTCTTCTTTGTGTTTTTAGTGGAATCTATCTAGTATATCAATATTACAATCAATCTAGTCTTTTTACAGAACTTACTCATCTCATGAAAATCTTTTATTTTCCAATACTCATACTTTTTTTTCAAACCTATCCTTCTCCATTAAAAAAAGAAGACTTGTATAAAATACTTCTCTGTTACTTACTTTTATATCTCATTCCTTATCCATTTGGGCTCGGTCATAATATGAATGAGTTATATCCCGAAAAGAATCTATATTTATCTTACTTCTTTACTGGAAATGAACTGGCAAATACTTTTATTATTCTGCTTGCTGTTACTTGCTTCTATTTTTTAGAAAAGAAAAGAATCAATATTTTATCGCTTATTCTAATTATATTGATGCTCCTTCTTTTAGGAACTAAAACTATGTATGCTTGTCTTATACTCATTAGTTGCTATCTCTTATTTCAACATAGAAAACAATTAAAAAAATCTTTTACAAAATATTGGAAACAAATTCTTTTTGGTTTTGCTGGTGTTCTAATACTCTTCTTTCTATGGTTTCCAAGAAGTGACTTTTATACGAACATCAAAACATCTTTAAGATTTTATGGAGTTGATTCGATACCCGAGTTATTCACAGTTCAAAACATCGACCATGTAATTTTTAGTAGCCGTTTATCTTTCTTGAAAGACATCCATGAAATATATGCAAAAGAAAAACCAATCGGTCTTCTTCTTGGTCTTGGACGAACGAAAATTACTCAAACAAAAGAAATTGAAATGGATATTTTTGATATCTTTTATAGTATTGGTATTTTAGGCACACTTCTTTATCTTTATAGTTTATATATTTCCTTACGACATACAAAATGGAAAAAGGAATATCGTTTCCTATTCTCACTTTTATTACTCATTTCTTGTATTACAGGTCATGTCTTATTAAGTCCAATGGTTTCAACCTTCCTTGCGTCACTTATTTCTCTCAACAAGGAAAGTTGAAGCTTTTTTATTTTATAAATTTATCGTTTGTGATATCCCCATTTCCAGACACAGGAATCACTTCTCCCATAAACGTTGGTTTCGGTTTAAAAACACATTGAACAAAATCTTTATTTCGAGCTAAAATTTCTCTGATTTCCCTGGCTGTATCTCCAGGATAAGAATGATGTTCCGTTGGAACTCCAATAGCTTCTATTCCAAGTTGTCTTGCAATATACAAAGCTCGATACAAATGGTATTCTTGAGTGACTATTAAAACCTTTTTGCTTTGAAATATTTCTTTTGCTCGATAAATACTTTCATAAGTAGATAATCCGGCATGGTCCATAAAAATATCTTCCGAAGGCACTCCTTTTTCGATGGCATATTGTTTCATGACATTCACTTCATCATGGTCTTCTCTACTATGATCTCCAGACATAATGATTTTAGGTGCGACACCAGCCTCATAAAGTTCAATTCCTTTTACTAACCGTTCTTCAAGCATTGGACTTGGCTTATCTCCAGTAATTCCTGCTCCTAAAACTAAAATACAATCGACAGAATCAATATCTGAATAATCATTTACTATTTGTGATTTACTGGAAAGTTTTACATATGCATTAATACCAAAAACAAATACAATAGAAACACATAAGATACAAACAATAACAATAAGAATTATTTTTATTATTTTTCGTTTCATGATTTTTCCAACTTTCTTTTCTTCTCTATTTTAACATGAATCAAAAGAGAGATAAATAACATTTTGAAAATTCGAAAATGGTTCAAAAAAAAGAGAGCCAATGGCTCTCACAGGGGGTTTGTTGATATACACTCAGAAGTGATCGTAAGTGTATATCGGCACAGCGTTTATAGCTATGCTATATAAAGTATATAAAATTTTTTAAAATTCGTCAATTCCTAAAATCAATTTTTTGAACAATTTTTGTAAAATACGGATAAGAAAGATACTCTTCTTTGGAAATAAAATCATTTGCTTTTTCTTTCATCTCTAAAAGAATCTCGTAATCTCTTTTTAAGTTTGCCATTTGAAAAGTCATATCTCCACTTTGTTTCACGCCAAACAAATCTCCTTCGCCTCGAAATTCAAAATCTTTTTCACTAATATAAAAACCATCATTGCTTTCTTCTAAGACTTTAAGTCTTTCTTTTACTTCTTTACAAATAAAATAACAATAACTTTGAAGTTCGCTTCTTCCTACTCTTCCTCTTAACTGATGAAGGGTTGCAAGTCCAAATCTTTCTGCATTAAAGATAAGCATAACTGTTGCATTTTTGACATCAACGCCAACTTCAATTACTGTAGTAGCAATAAGTATCTTAATATCTCCATTTTTAAAGTCATTCATGACAGCTTGTTTTTCATCTTTTTTCATTTTGCCATGAAGAACTTCGACTGGAACTTTCCCATGAAAAGCGGTCTGAAATCTTTCTTTTAATAAATAAACATCTTTTAAATCATTTTCCGTATTTTCTTCAATCATCGGGGCAACGACATAAACCTGATGATTTTGTTTGATTTCTTCTAAGACTTTTAATAAAGCTGTTTTTAGTTCACTTTCTGGTAAAACTTGAGTGAGTACATCTTTTCTTCCTACTGGTTTTTCTTTAATCATGGATGTATCCATATCTCCATAAATGGTTAAAGCATACGTTCTTGGAATCGGGGTTGCGCTCATAAAAAGCATATCAGGAAGTATTCCTTTTTCTTTTAATAAATCTCTTTGATTCACTCCAAAGCGATGTTGTTCATCCGTTACAACAAAACCTAAATTATCAAAGAATAAATGTTCATTTAAAATGGCATGGGTTCCAATCAAAATATCTATTTCATGATTTTGAACTCTTTTATGAATATTTTCTTTTTCTTTCTTTGTCATACTTCCGACTAAAAGTTCTACGGAATAAGGAGTCTCTTTAAGCAGTTTTACAATAGAATAATAATGTTGGGTTGCTAACACCTCCGTTGGTGCTAAAAATGCACTTTGATATCCTGCTAAAGTATTGGCATACATTAAAACAGTCGCGACAATCGTTTTTCCAGAGCCAACATCTCCAAGTAGCAAACGATTCATTCTTTTTTTCTCAATCATATCTTGCAAACCATCTTGAATGGCCCCTCTTTGATCACCAGTTAATGTAAAAGGAAGTGTTTTAATAAACTCTTCTACTTTTCTTAAATCAATAGATTTTGAAATTCCTACTTCTTGTTCTTTTAATTTTTTTAAATATTGAATTTTAAACATAAATTCAAACAGTTCTTCATAAATCATTCTTTCTCTTGATTTTTTTACAAATTCCATTTCTTTTGGATGATGAATATTTTCTAAACTTTCTTTCTTTGATAAAAAATGATGTTCTTCTTCCACTTCTTTTGGCAACACTTTTTCAAATGTATTTATTTCTTTTAAAGCATTTTCTATCATTTTTGTAAGAACACTATTTTTAATTCCTTTAATTAAATGATACACTGGAACTATTTTCTTATCTTCTATTTTTGATAATTTCATATCATTGGCTGTAAAAGTATTTGTCTTAGAATTATATTTACCAATTAAAGTAATTTCTTTCCCAATCGTTAAATTTGGTTTTAAATAAGCACGATTAAAAATAGTCACTTTAATCACTTTTCCATAAGTCTCACAAGTAAATCTTAAAGCATTAAAATTCTTTCTAATATAGGATACTTTAGGTATATCAAAAACTTTGGCATTAATGGTCACGACTACTCCATCTAAAGAGTTTTCTAAAACTTCTGGTTCATAAAGTTGATACTTATAAGGATAATAAGAAACAAGGTCTTCTACACTGTAAATATTAGCTTTATAGAGAAGTTCAATATACTTTTCTCCTATTCCTTTAACATGTGTTAAATCCATAACTAACCACCTCTATTATTATAAATGTTTTCATAGAAAAAATCTATCCTCACGGATAGACTTTTAATAACCACTTTTGGAAAGTCCCCGCAGGAACTTTCCTTAAAAGAATAAAAAGGGGTTGACTAGTGTGATACTAGCACCAATTCGCCTTCTCAAGTGAATTGGTGATTTATATACTAACCGAAACTTCCCCATTTGTCAACAACAAATTTTAATTTTTTTTAAAATTCGGTGACTTTTTTTTCATATGTATTTTAAATAAAAAAAAGAAACTAGACTGTTGCTAATTTCCTGTGAAGTGTTTCAATTTCTAGTGTACTAAGACAAGTCATCTCAGAAATAAATGAGTAATCACAATTTCTTTTTAACATCTTTTGAGCAATAGAAGTTTTTTCATTTGCTGAGCCTTCAGTTCGTCCTGTTTCTTTGATCTTGTTTTCCATGCTAAACATCTCATTGGCTTCCTCATCATTCATGAATTTTTCAATTAACCTGTTTGTACTCATACAGTAATTTCCTCTTGCATTTCCTTTTTTAGTTTCTTAAGTTCTTTCTTTGATAATCCAGTTATTTCCGAAACATAATCAATATCTGATTTTTTTAACATTGACTTAGCTATTTCTAATTTTTCTTCCATTTTTCCTTCTGCCTTTCCTTCTGCCTTTCCTTGGATTTTACCTTCAGCAATACCAGTTTCCTTGATTTTGTTCTCCATTGTAAACATGGTGTTACAAAATTCATCATCCATAAATCCATTTAAAAAATAATTAACACTCATGAGATATTCTCCTCCTTCTTCTGCATA
>CANPXO010000032.1 GCA_947586205.1 uncultured Bacilli bacterium | reverse complement strand
TAGTCCACCTCGCATTTATATTATAACTCTTTTTTTATTTTTTTGTACATTTTTTTGCATTATGGCTGAGTAGTAACCAATATGTTACGTGAATCGCTAAAAAAAGAAAAAGTTTCGTATCTTTTTCCTTTTTTTTGTGATATACTAATTTTGAGTATAGAAAAAATAGGTGATATCAATGAATCAAAATAGTCCTTTGAGTTTCAGTAATATCTTTAAAAGAGAAACGAAATTAGCAGCGTATTTTATTATATGTTTAACTCTTGTTGTATTAAGTGTATCTTATGCTTTATTTTTTAGTGTAAATGATGATTCAAATGATCAAGTTGTTACGGCAGGAGATTTAAAGTTTACTTATAAAAATGGAGATACCATTACATCTTCTGAGGGTGAAAGTGGAACCAAAAAAAATATTTGTTTTCAACCTATGAGTGATGATGAAGCAGAACTTTATTGGGATGAATGTTCTTATCGATTTAGTGTACAAAATACTGGATCTTTAAATGCAAGTTATAGTTTAAGTTTAAGTGCGTTAACTGAAAATCAAGTAGATGCAAGTAAATTAAAAGTTATATTAAGAACAGTACAAAGTGATACACAACATACAAAAGTAGAAGGATATCCTAAAAAAATAAGTGAATTAGATCAAGTAACACCTGCAGAAGAAGGATCAACAACAGATTACTCTTTACTTAAAGATGAAAAGTTAGAAGCTAAAAAAACTGCTGTTTATGAAGTTCAAATTTATCTTAGTGAAGAAGCTTATCTTATTGAAGAAAAAACTGCTTCTATGGATGGTCAAAAAATTGATTATCGAATTAATGGAAAAGGAATTGTGTATGAACAAGAAGAGTTAGATCCAGCTAAACCATTTGAAGGTCCTTTTGATAATCCACAACAAACTGTGGATGAAGAGACTGGAAATGGTTTATATGAAGTTACACATGAGGATTTGACCACCAGCACCGAAGGGGGGGGGGTCCTAGCTGAAGACTTAGAAGGATGGAAGAAAACGGAATGGCGTTATGCGGGACCTGACCCAGATAACTACGTATGGTTTAACTGTGGACCAGATGCAAATTCAGGAGAAACATGTGAGAAATGGAGAATCATAGGTTTAGTAAATGTTAAAGTAGATAAAGGAAATGGGGAGACCTCAATAGAGCAAAGAATAAAAATCATAAAAGCTGACCCTATTAAAGCAAATGATACCAACTTTAGTTGGGATCATAAATCAATTGGAACAGGAAGTTCAACAAGTAGTTATGGAAGTAACGATTGGACAGATAGTCAATTAATGGAAATGTTAAATGGAATTTATTATAACAGTCAAAATGGAGAATGTTGGACAGGAGATAGTGGTTCAAGTTCTTCCAAAAATACATGCAATTTTACTCAAACTAGTAGTGGAGTCAAGGGATTAAATACAACAGCACAAGGAATGATAGATAAAGAAATTATATGGAATCTAGGAGGAAGTAGTAGTTATAATAATGTAACAGTAAGTCAGTTTTATGAAAGAGAAAGAGGAACAACAGTATATAGTAATAGACCAAAAGAATGGAACCTTGGTAAACAAAGTATTGCACTTCCATATGCAAGTGATTATGGATATGCAACTAGTGGAGGGTCTACAGGAAGAAAAACTTGTTTTGCAAAAGAGTTATATCATTGGAATAGTATGAAAGATTGTGGGAATAATGATTGGTTAAAACCAGCAAGTGGGTATATGTGGACGTTATCGCCGTATTCGTCTCACTCCTCCTATGTGTTCCTTGTGGCTTCGGACGGGTATGTCAACCGCGACGGCGCTCACTTCTCCCTCGGTGTGTGGCCTGCCCTTTATCTGTCACCCTCTGTGAGCATCTCGGGCGGTACGGGAACTTCAAGTTCACCGTTTCAATTGACGGCGGGGTAGTCATGAGCCGTTGGACGGGCGGATGTTCGTCCCGGCTCCCCGGTGAGTTATCAACAAACTCATGATGGATAATTTATAAATGGGATTAAAAAAATAAATATATGAAAGACGGTTATAACCAATCGTCTTCTTTGTGTAAAAAGAATAAATAGGAGGTGACTTATGAATACAGGATTAGATGTACATTTTAAAGCTGATTATAATAATGCGAAAAGTAAACCTGAAGCTACTTTTCAAGGGGCTACTTATCGTATTACAGTTCTTACTCCAAGACTCGTAAGACTTGAATATAATAAAGATGGAATGTTTTTTGATGATTTAACAGAACAAGTACAAAATCGTAACTTTCCTGTGCCTCAATTTAAAGTCAATCAAGATGATAAAAACTTAGAAATAACAACAGATTACTTTATGTTAAAATATCAAAAAGAAAAACCATTTGAATCTTTAAATATAGAAATTTATTTATTAAATACAGATAAAACTTGGCAAATGAGAAATAAAGAAGTACGTAATTTTAAAACTTCTGGATTAGGTATTCATTTAGATAAACCTGATTATCAAAAAGGATTATATTCTGTAGATGGTTTTGTATCTATCGATGATAGTAAATCGATGATTGTGAATCAAGATGGATTTTTAATTCCCCCAACAAATCCTAGAATTGATACTTATGTTTTTATGTATCGAAGAGATTTTGGCTTATGTTTAAAAGATTATTTTGAATTAACTGGATATCCAGCTTTAATTCCAAGATATGCTCTTGGAGTATGGTGGAATAAAAGTGAAATTTATAATTTTAATGATATTAATGAGTTATTACAAAACTTTAATAAACATGAGATTCCGGTATCTGTGTTATTACTTGATGAATTTTGGCATTTAAAAGATGGAAGAGATTTATCAAAATATAAAACAGGATTTACTTTTAATCGTAATTTATTTAGTGATCCTGATTATTTTGTTAAATACTTACATGAAAGAGGGGTAAAACTTGGTCTTTTAATCAATCCTAGTGAAGGTATTATGCCTCATGAAGATGGATATGAGATTATTGCTAGATCTTTAGGATTAACAGATAAAAGAACGATACCATTTAATATCTTTGATAAGTTTTTAGTTACTTGTTATTTTCGTTATTTAATTAATCCATTGGAACAAAAGGGTGTTGATTTCTTTTGGCTAGATTATAATAATCCGAAAGATGCTTATACACCTAGAGCTTTAACAAGGTATCATTTTGAGAACTATAAAAAATCAGATGAAAAAAGAGGACTTGTTTTGGCTAAAAATAGTTTGATTGCAAGTCATAAGTATCCTGTTCTTTACAGCGGGCAGACTCTTGTATCATGGAGTACTTTAAGTGTATTACCATACTTTAATTCGATGGCTTCTAATAAAGGACTTACTTGGTGGAGTCATGATATTGGAGGGTTTTTGGGTGGAATGGAAGACTCTGATCTTTACATTCGTTATGTGGAACTTGGAACCTATAGTCCAATATTCCGTTTAGCAAGTAAAGGCGGTAAATACTATAAAAGAGAGCCTTGGAAATGGGATGTTAAAACTTTAGAGATTGTGAAATACTATATGAATTTAAGACATCGTTTTATTCCTTATCTTTATACAGAAGCTTATAAATATCATAAAACAGGACTTCCTATCATACAGCCTCTTTATTATAATAATCCTGCTTTATATGATGAACCAGATCATAAGAATGAATATCTTTTTGGTTCTGAGTTATTAGTATCTCCTATTACTACTCCTAAAGATGTGCTCATGAATCGAACTGTTCACCGTGTTTATTTACCAGCGGGGACTTGGTATGATTTTAAAACAGGGAAGAAGTTTTTAGGAGATAAACGTTATGTAACTTTCTACAAAGATGAAGATTATCCTGTGTTTGCTAAATCTGGGTCTATTATTCCTTTAGCTGATTTAGAAGAAAATAGAAATGTAACAGATGCTCCAAAGAGTATGGAAATTCATATCTTCCCTGGAAAAAGTAATATCTATAATTTATATGAAGATGATGGAATGACTCGTTTACATGAAAAAGGGTATTATATTACTTCGGCGATTGATTATAACTATTTACAAAATAACTTTACTGTGATTATTAGACCAACAGAAGGAAAAAGTGGAATTATACCTGAGTTTAGAGATTATCGAATCAGATTTCGGAATACTAGAAAAGCAGATGAAGTGGTTGTTTATTTAGATAAAGAAATCTATACTTCCAATAGCTATGTTGATGATGCTGATTTTGTCGTTGAAGTCAAACATGTAAGTACAACAAGTCAGTTATCCATAAATTGTAAAGGAAAAGATATTGAAATAGATGCGGTAAGATTTATTCATGAAGATATTGATTCGATTATTAGTGATTTAGCGATTAAAACAACATTAAAAGAGATGATTGCAAATATTATTTTTAGTGATATGGAAATGAATAAGAAAAGAATTGCTATTCGTAAGTTAAAGAAAAGTGGATTAGATCCTAAATTTATTTCCATGTTTATGAGATTATTAGAATACGCATCAGAAATTTGATTCGTATTCTTTTTTAAAAAGTGAGGTTATGAAAATGAAAAAGTTTGGAAATAAAGAACAAAAAGGGATTTTTAAAGCAAAAGATTTAGGCTGTTACATTAAAATGAAATATAGAGAGTATACTCATAATCTCCAATAAAAATGCAAAAAGCATTATATTTTTTCTTTGCTTTTTGGGCTGGTTTTGTGATGAAGGGAAAATGAAGATCATCAAATTTCTCAAAAAGAAAATCAATTTCTTTTTGATGAACATTTTGAAGCATGGTCTTGTGGACCAGTTGTTCCAAATGTAAAATTATTTAGAAGTACTGAAGAAGAGAAACAAAGGAAACGATTGATTCCATATTACATGATGTTTTTGAAACAAGTGATTGTAAATTAGTAAGTCTTTCACACATGGATAAATCATGGCAAAATCATTTTCATGAAAATGATAAAAAACATAATGAAGTGATACCACAGGAGGAAATAGTAAATGAGTATTCTATAAAAAAATTTGATTAATTATTTTACGTATAATTTTTAAATGAAATGAGTTCAAAGCCTCTTGCATGATAAAGTAATATTTGATAAAATAAATAATAAGAAAAGAGGGATACTCATGAATTTAAAAAAAGTTCCAGTTGGAAATGATGACTTTAGAGATCTTATTACAGGAAACTATTATTATGTAGATAAAACATTAGTAATTGAAGAGCTATTGGAAAGAGGAAATAAAGTTGTTTTATATCCAAGACCAAGAAGATTTGGAAAAAGTTTGTTTATTTCTATGTTAGATAATTTTTTTGATATTGATAAAAGAAAAGAGAATGAGCATTTATTTGATGGACTTGCGATTCAAAAATCTGAATATTATAAAGAATTTGGTGAATATCCTGTTATCACTTTAGATTTTAAAAATTTAAAACAAGATAGTTATGAAAGTGTTTATAATCAGTTTGTTTTTAAAATACAAGAAGTTTATAAACAAAAAGAATATATATTAGAAATTTTAGATGAAGATGAAACATTAAAATTTAAAAAAATCAAAAGTGGAAATGCAAATGAAGATGAATATAAAAATTCTATTTATCAGTTGTCTAATTGGTTAGAAAGATATTATCATAAAAAGACTATTATATTAGTTGATGAATATGATATACCTATTCAAGAAGGATACTTAAATGGTTTTTATAAAGATGTCATTGAATTAATAAGAAGTGTATTATCAAGTTCATTAAAGGGAAATGATAGTTTAAAGATGGGAGTCATGACTGGGATTTTAAGAGTCAGTAAAGAAAGTATCTTTAGTGATTTAAATAATCCAAAGATTTATGATATGATGAGTCCTTCTTATAATGAAGCCTTTGGTTTTACAGAGAGTGAAACGAAAGAATTACTTAAATATTATGGACTAGAACTTACGAGTGATGTAAAAGCTATGTATGATGGCTATAACTTTATGGGAACTTTTATTTATAATCCATGGAGTGTCTTAAATTATGCAGAAGATCATATCTTACAACCATATTGGATGAATACATCAGGAAATGTCCTCATCAAAAAAATGCTAGGGGAAATTAGTGAAAAAGACAAATTAAAGATAGAACAATTAATTATTAATAAGAATGATAATATTTCTATAGGATATGATAATCGAACCACTTATCAAGATTTTGAAGAAATAGCAGATATTAATAAAACACTTAATTTATTATTTGCATCAGGATATTTAACGTTAGACAGAATAGAAGGAGAAGGAAATTTCTTTTTAGCAGATGTATATGTAAAAATTCCAAATGAAGAAGTAAGACATGAATTATTAAAGATGATTCAAAGTATTACTTATAAAAAAGAACTTTTAGAATTGGCTGATTATAAACAATTTTTATATAGTTTTGAAAGAAATAATAAAAGTGAAATAGAAGAATACATGAATGATTTACTTGGCTCGATGAGTTATCATGATGAAAAAGAAATGTTTTATCATGGTTATACTTTAGGATTATTAGGTGGATTTATATTTTTAGGCTATGATGTAAAATTAAATCGAGAAACTGGTAAAGGAAGATGTGATATTTTAGTTAAAAAGAACGACAAAACATTCGGATGTATCATAGAATTTAAAATAGCAGACAAAGAAGAAGATATGGAAAGTTTGGCTATTATTGCCTTAAATCAAATGAAAGAAAAAGAATACTATAAAGAATTAGAGCTAGATAAAGTACAAAATATAAAAGAATATGCAGTAGTCTTCTGTGGAAAGAAATGTATTGTAAGATAAAAAAGGGGTTGTTTGGGAATTAAGTCATTAATTTTTTGACAAAAGAACTTCAGTGTGTTAGAATACTACCCATGAATTGGGGGTATTTTTTTATGGATATAGAAGAAAAATATAATCATGTTTTTATTACTTCAGATGATTTTTTAAATATGGATATTAGTGAGATGTCTAAAGAAGAATATCGAGATTTGGTATATAAAATTGAAAAACATAATGCAGAAGTATATTGGAAAAAATCTATGGATCTTAGAAATTTTAAAGAACGTCAAAGAAATTTAGAAAAAGAACAACAAGAAGAAAAGCCAAATAAAAAAGAATTTATTGAATGTTTAGAAAATAATAAAGAAACGGAAGAAAAAATAGATATTACATTTTATTGGAATCTTTTAAATAGTTGTAAAAATGAAACGGATTATATTCATGCCTTACCAAAGCCAAGTAATCCACAATATTATCTACTTATGAACTTGATTTTAGCTGAATGTCTTAAAGATATGAAAGAAATTGAAGAATTTTTACAAGAAGAAGAATTATCTGAAGAAGAAAGAATGGAATTTTTAAATGAATTAAAAGAAAAGAGAATTCGTTTTTCCAAAATTATGGAATATCGTGATCATAAAGAAGAATTAGAAGTGGAAGAAAAAGAAAATCAATTTCTTTATTTAGAGTCTTTTTATGGAAATACTTATGCATTAAGTGATATTAAAAAAATAGATGTTAAATTTTATGATGTGTTCTTAGAACTTTTAGAATCCATTCAAAATGGAACCTTTAAGAATATTAAAGCATTTCAAAATAATCAAAAGTTAAATGGCTTATTAGAAGTAAAAGGATTTCAAGAAAGAATTGTTTTTAAAAGAATGAGTGAGAGTGTGTTTGCTATTATTTATATTTTTGTGAAAAAAGATAAGTATGATGGAGGATATGCTATAAGTTTAAAAAATAGAGCAGATCATTTTTGGAGTCAATTTGAAACATTAAAAAGATTAGCAAATGATGAAGAATATTTAGAAGAACAAAGTAAAATTACAGAAGAAATTAAAAGAGTATTAAAAAAGGGGGAATGATAAGATGGACTTAGAAGAAATAAAAAATAAATTACAAAAAGTATTAGAAGAAGAATATGAGTATGATTTAGAAAAATTAAAACAATATTATGAAAAAGTATTAGATTATGATATTTTTAGGAATACTAATGATACGACTCTTTATCCAACTACATTACTTATGGCATCTTTGTCTGTAAATTCGCCAGATACTTACCATGAAAAATCAAAAAAAATTGATGAATTTATGGATATTGGCTTGTTTGATAATTATTTAGACTTAAGTTTTTTTTATCTTGAATTTCAACGATTAGAAAAAAAGAATCAAGAAAAGATTATGCAGTGTTTTTATTTAAAGGGAACGAAGAATCTTGTGAAACATTTAAGTACTTTACAAAATGAAACAAAAGCAGAAGATTATGAAGCTACCTTAGAGTATTTAGCTGATTATTTAAAAGAAAATCCAGCTGGTTTAGATGAAATTACGCCTCTTATGGAAATGATTTATCATTTAAATCCTGAAGAAAAAGAGTCTTTCAGGTTCTTTGCCTATTATTCGATTCTTTTACATTTTTTAGAAGAAGAAGAACATTTTTCGATTCATAGTTTACCCAAAGAACAAGCTGATTGTTTAAGAAAAAACTATAATGCCATTGTAGATAAATATCGAAGTTTAGAAAAAGACTATAAGCAAGAGAAAAAAGAATTTATGAAAAGACAAGAAACTTGTAAGAATTTATTAAAAAAATTAGAACAACCTTTACAAGGATATTTAAGATTAACAGAGAATGAAATAAAATATCTTCCAGCAGAGATTCTTGATGATATAGAAAATATTTATTTAGTTTGGAATCAAAGAGTTTTAGAAAGATTAGAAAATGAATTAGAGATCTATAATGGAAATAAAGAAGAAAAATTAAGAGAATTATTTCATAAGTATTCTGTTCCTTTCTTTCAAAAAAAAGAATATATTTCTTTTCTAACTGGTTTGAATATTTATGAGATGGAAGAAAAATTAAATTTTGTTAAAAATTATTTACAAGATTTGCAAGAAGAAGAACTATTTACACTTTTATGTATGGATATGAATTATTTAAAAGAATTTATTCCTTACTTTATTACCAATATGGTTACTGTACCATTCTTTGTAAAAAATATTATGTTGTTTCAAGATAAAAGTGTGTTAGAACAAATGGAAAGAAATAGTCGTTTTTTAAAAAGTTATTCTTTAAATTGTAAAACATTCAATGAAATCTTGTTAGAGAGTGATGAAGTGTTAGAACAAAAATTAAAATCTATTGAGATTTATGGATTACCGATTTCTGAAAATGTTGTAAAAGCATCAGTTCATCCAAATTTCTTTGAAGTTTATGATGTTTGGAAAGAATATGGAATTTCTCAATATTTTCTTCCTAATTTATCGGTATTAGAAAATGATTTAGTAGGAATAACGAAAAGAATTCTTCTTTGTTTATCACTTCATATTCCAGTCTTTGAGGAAGAGGGATGTTTAAATACTATTGTGACTTCTCAAAATAAGTTTTTTATATTAGATGAAGAAATTGATTCTTATATTGATAAAAAATCTGTTCAAAAGTTGACTCGAAACTTTTCGTGTCCTACTCCTTGAATAATGAAAAAGTTTTTAGTATAATAAGTTTGTCAAAGAAATTATGGATTGGAAGAGTACTTATTTTCGAGTTTGAAAAGAGACTTTGGTTTGGTGAAAACAAAGAACAAGAAATAAGGAAAGACACCAAGGAAAAATAATCGCATTTCTGCGTTAAAAGAAAAAGTGCATAGGTTCTATGAATTAAGGTGGTACCGCGGCTACTCGTCGTCCTTAAGAATAGAACCTTTTTCTATGGAAAGGAATGAAGAAAAATGGAAAAAGTATATGCAAAAGATTTAAAGAATTTTTTGGGGTGTGAAATCTCTTTTAGTGGGTTTGTGGATAGTATCAGAAACTTACAATGGGTGATGTTTGTGATTCTAAGAGACTCGACAGGAAAAGTACAAGTGACCATTGAAAAAAGTGAAGAGAAAAATAAAGCATTCTTAGAAGTGTTTGAGAGTCTTCCTTTAGAAAGTACGGTAAAAGTAAGAGGAATTTTATCAGAAAATGAAAAAGTAAAATTAAATGGATGTGAACTTCTATTAAGTGATGTTGAAGTCACTAGTAAAAGTGCTCCTGAATTACCATTCTCTTTTAAAGATTTAAGTACAACCACTTTAGATACAAGACTTGATTATCGTTTTATTGATATGCGTAACGAGGGGGTTATGGCACAGTTTCAAGTGCAAAGTGCGTTTGTGAAATATTTAAGAGAATACTTATATGAACATGAGTTTACCGAGATTCATACACCAAAACTTATAGGTGCTGCGAGTGAAAGTGGTTCAGAAGTGTTCCATGTCGATTACTTTGATGGGGATGCTTATTTAGCTCAGAGTCCTCAATTTTATAAACAAATGGCTATGGCAAGTGGAATGAGTAAAGTGTTTGAAGTAGGACCTTGTTTTCGAGCAGAAAACTCAAATACCAATAAACATGCAACCGAGTTTACGAGTTTTGATGTTGAGTTTAGTTATATTGATTCTTTTGATGATGTGATGACTTTAGAAAGTGAAATGCTTGCCTATGCTTTAAGAAAATTAAAAGAACATGAAGGCGAGAAAATCAAAGAATTATTTGGAGTAGAGATTACTGTTCCAAAACTTCCATTCCCAAAACTTACGTTAAAAGAAGCATATAAAGAAATTAAAGAAAACTATGGTTATAGTATTCCGGAAGAAGAACAAGTAGATTTAACAACGGAAGCTGAAAAATTACTTGGTCGATTATCATTGGAAAAATATGGAAATGAATTTATATTTATCACGGATTATCCAGCTGAGAAAAGAGCCTTTTATCATATGCGAAAAGATGGTATTTTACAAGGCTATGATTTAATTTGGAAAGGTGTTGAAATTACAACAGGAGCTCAAAGAGAACATCGTTATGAAGAGATTGTGAAAAATGCTGAAGAAAAAGGATTAAAAGATGATGTGAAATTCTATTTAGAATTCTTTCATTATGGTTGTCCTCCACATGGTGGTTTTGCGATTGGAGTCGATCGACTTACGATGTTATTACTAGGTATTCCATCCGTAAAAGAAACTCAGTTCCTATTTAGAGGGCCAAATCGTTTAAATCCATAAAACAAAAAATCTCTCAAGTATGAGGGATTTTTATAAAGAATCGCCTTGATAACGATTCTTTTTTTTCATTTCTTTATCAATATCATTTAAGACACAAAATTTTTTTAATAACCATTCTGGTTCAATTAAATCTTCTTTTGTCGGGTCACCTGTAATACGATGAATTACAATTTTGGGATTTAAATATCCTAGCTGATTACAAACAATATCGATATATTCTTCTTTCGTTAAAACATGAAAATGTTCTTTTTCATAGATTTTCGCTAATGGGGTATCTTTTAAAATATGTAACATATGAATTTTGATTCCGTCAATTCCTAAATTATTTAAGTATTTAACTGTTTCAATCATCATTTCTTTTGTTTCATAAGGAAGTCCATTGATAATGTGGACAACGACATTAATATTTCTTTTTTTAAGTTCTTTTACACAATCTTCAAAGTTTTGTAAAGTATGTCCTCGATGAATATACTTTAAAGTTTCTTCATGCATGGATTGTAAACCAAGTTCTATCGTTAAAAAAGTTTTCTGATTTAATTCTTCTAAATAATCATAGATATCACTCGAAAAGCAATCACTTCTCGTGGCAATGGATAAACCAACGACATTCGGTATTTTTAAAATAGGTTCATAAGCTTCTTTTAATTTTTCTAAAGGCGCATAAGTATTACTTCCTGCTTGAAAATAACCAATATAATAACTATCTGGCCATTTTTGTTCCATCATTTCTTTTACTTTTTGAAATTGAGTCAGTAAATCATCTTCTTTTTTGCCAGCAAAATCTCCACTTTGATGCGAACAATAAATACATCCTTCATGGTTAGCATAATTCGGACAAGAAAAGCCAGCATTTAAGCTTACTTTAAATACTTTTTTACCAAACTTTGTTTTATAAAAATAATTTAATGTATGATATCTTTTATTATCTAAAGAATAAGGAAATGTGTTCATAAGTGACCTCCTCCTTCGTATTATAGCACAGAATAGAAAAGAAAACATGTATGACTTGCATGATAAAGTAATATTTGCTATAATCTTTATAAGAAAAGAGGGATACTTTATGAAAGAAATAGCGACAGGAACAGATGATTTCAAAAAATTAATTGAAAATGATTGTTATTATGTAGATAAGACTATGGCAATAGCTGATATTATCCGAAGAAAAAAAGAAGTTGTTTTATTTCCTAGACCAAGAAGATTTGGAAAAAGTTTGTTTACGTCCATGTTAGAAAATTTCTTTGATATTGATAAAAAAGAAGATAATAAACATTTATTTGATGGACTTGCAATTCAAAAATCTGAGTATTATAAAGAATTTGGTGAATATCCAGTCATTCATTTAGATTTCAAAGATTTGAAAAAAAATAATTTTGTTTTAATGTATCGAGAATTTCAAAATATAATTGCAGATGTATATAAGAAAAAATTATATTTACAAGATTTTTTAATTGAGAGTGATTTAAAAGTTTTTAATGCCATTATAGATAAAACAGCAGATCGTGCCGACTATGAAAGAGCAATGAAAAATCTTTCTCAGTGGTTGGAAGAGTATCACAATAAGAAAACAATTATATTAGTTGATGAGTATGATGTTCCTATTCAAGAAGGATACTTAAATGGTTTTTATAAAGAAGTAATTGATTTAATAAGAAGTGTGTTATCAAGTGCTTTAAAAGGAAACGATAGTTTAAAATTTGGAGTTATGACTGGAGTTCTCCGAGTAAGTAAAGAAAGTATTTTTAGTGATTTGAATAATCCAGATGTCTGTGATTTAATGGCGAATGAATATAATGATACATTTGGTTTTACGGAAAGTGAAACCAAAGAACTATTAGAATACTATGGATTAGAACTTACGAGTGATGTTAAAGAAATGTATGATGGTTATAACTTTAGTGGAACTTCAATATATAACCCTTGGAGCATTTTAAATTATGCTTCAAAAAAAGTATTAGAGCCTTATTGGATGAATAGCTCAGGGAATGTCCTTATAAAAAAATTATTAAGTGATATTAGTGAAAAAGATAAAATTATGATAGAAAAATTATTAAAAGGAGAAAGTGTAAGTTTTGGATATGATAATCGAATGACTTATATTGACTTTGATGAAACAAGAGATATCACCAAAGTTTTAAATCTTTTATTCGCGTCCGGATATCTTACATTTGATCAAGAAGAAATTGATGATATTTCAGGATTAAAATATCATTACTTCAAAATACCAAATGAAGAAGTAAAAATAAATTTGGCAAAAATGATTCAAAGTATTACTTTTCAAAGTGAATTATTAGAAACAAATAATTATAAAGATTTTATCAGAAATATTATATTAGGAGAGCATGAAAAAATAGAAGAATATCTAAATGAATTATTGCCAAGTTTAAGTTTTTATGATACAAAAGAAAACTTTTACCATGGTTACATGTTAGGTTTATTCAGTGGCTTTTTAACAAGTTTGTATATTGTAAAATCGAACAGAGAAACTGGAACAGGAAGATATGATGTTATGGTTAGAAAGCAAGACCGAAGTTTTGGATGTATTTTTGAGTTTAAAATAGCTGAGAGTGAAAATGAAATGGAGAAGTTAGCTAGTATTGCCAAAGAACAAATGAAAGAAAAAGAATATTATAAAGAATTAGAATTAGATAAAGTACAAAATATAAAAGAATATGCAGTAGTCTTCTGTGGGAAAAAATGTATTGTAAGATAAAAGTCATAGAAGACTTTTTTTCTTTGCATCTTTTTGATATACTTATCCTAAGAGGGTAAGAGTATGAATGAAGAAAGATTAAATGAAATAAGAAATGGATTTATAAAGGGGTCTGCCAAACCACTCAAAAACTTAAAAAAATATAAAAAAGTTTGTCGAACCGTAGAACTTTTAAAATATGATATTGACCATTTCGATTCCAACAAAAACTATCTTTACTTTTTCAATATGTTTCGTTATTTATCCAAAGCTTGTGAATTAAATACCCAAGAACAAAAAAGAATTTATGAAGAATTTCAAGAAATAAGAGCCAAAATCAAACAAGTCTTACTCACTCATAAAAAAGATGAAAATAGAAAAATCTTAAAGAAGACTTTAGGAAAATTAGAAATCATTTCATTAGAACTTTGTAGTAAATTTGATGAAAGTTATGACAAAAGTAAAAGAGATTTAGTCTATCAATTAGTATTTCAAATTAAAAATAGAAAAGTCATTGAAGATGTCTTTGAAAAATTACCTCATCAAATGAATATTTTAGATAATGCGGGTTATGAATTACTAGTCGATATCTTTCAAAAATATATTTTAGTCTTACAAACTTATGTTAAAGATGAACAACAAAAGAATTTAGATGATTTAATTTATTATGATCGACTCATTCAGTTTTTCCTTGAAAAAAACAAACCATATATGAATGCGGATATTGCTAAAAATTTAGATAAGATATTAGAAGAAGCCGAAAATTATCAAGATTGTAAAGTAAAAGAAAGATATATTTATTTTCTTAGGAAGTGGCGTGTTTTATTTTTAAATTTTAGAAAGAATGGAACCTTTGTGATCCCAGAAGTTTCTTGTAAAGAATTAATGTATCAGTTTCAAGTTTCGAAAGATTTCTCAGAAGGATTACTTGAATCAGCTAAGTTTCTTTATTTAAAATATGGCGAGAGAAAACAAACGAAAGATATGACAGTTGTTTATACATTAGATGGAGAGGATGTGAAAGACAAAGATGATGGATTTAGTTGTGAAAAAGATGGCTCTATCTATCATTTAGGAATTCATATTACATGTCCCATGGTTTACTTAAATGAAAATGATATTCTTTTTGAAGAAGGAACAAGAAGAGGAAATACGATTTATTTTAATCAAAAACCTTTTTCTTATCTTTTTCCACCTCTTTTAGCTGAAAACTTTTTTGGTTTTAATGAAGGATATGTCAGACAATCTTTCAGTGCCTATTTTACGATTGATTTAAGGATTGGAAAAATAATCAATAAAGAAATTAAAATAGAACCTGTTTATATTAAGAAAAATGATACGTATGAAAATGGTTCAAGAGTGCTACAGTATGGAACCAAAGATACCCATTACTTAAATACGTTAGAAAATATTCAAGAGTTAGTTCCTTTTTTAAAAAGATACTTTCAAATTGATGAAACGTATGCCGAGGTAAACTTTGTAACACACCCCAAAGTCTATACTGAAGTAGAACACATGAATGAAACATTAATGATTTTTATGAATCATCAAATGGCTTTGCTTGCAAAAGAAGAAGATATTCCCTTTTTATACCGAAATCATGTCATGAACTTCTTATATGAACAAAACTTAAAAGAATTACAAAAGAGACTCGGTCAAGAAAAAAATAATCAAGTATATCTAAATGAAATTGCTGTTGTTTTAGGACAATATCCTAAAAGTATGTATGAAGTGGAAAACAAAGGACATCATGGTCTAGGACTATCTTGTTATACACATATTACTTCTCCAGATCGAAGAATGGCTGATGATTATAATATGCTTATGTTTCAAAAATGTTATTTTAAAGAATGTTCTGAGACTGACAAAGAAAACTATAAACGATATTTAGAAGAAGTTTCCAAATACTTAAATGAAAGAAGTTATGCACTTCGAAGATTTCAATCCGAATATTCATTGTTAAGAAAGAAAAATCATGATATAATAGATTAGAATTCGAGAGGAGATTATAATATGGATCCAGTATTAATAACGATTGGAAATTTTGAAATTAAATGGTATTCTGTTTTAATATTAGTAGGTGTAATCATTGCCATGTTTCTCTTTTTAAGAGAAGGAAAGAAACATAATTATCCAAGTGACTTTTTATTTAATTTATTTTTTTGGGTGATTATTTTTGGCTTTATCGGGGCAAGAGCTTATTATGTTATTTTTAATTGGACAGAGTATGCAAGTAATCCCATTAGTATTTTAAAAATATGGGAAGGTGGACTTGCCATTCATGGAGGCATTATTGCCGGATTTTTAACATTAGTCTTTTATTGTCGGAAGTATGCAGTTCGAACATTTAAAATCACGGATATGGTGGTTCCTGGTTTAATTTTAGCTCAGGCAATAGGAAGATGGGGAAACTTCTTTAATAGTGAAGCTCATGGTGGTGATGTTTTAAGAACGACTTTAGAAGCATGGCATATTCCAGAATTTGTTATTGATGGAATGTATATTAATGGAGTGTATTATCATCCGACTTTCTTTTATGAATCATTATGGTGTTTCATAGGCTTTATTATTTTACTCCTTTTAAAACATTATAAATATTTAAAAGTCGGAGGGCTTACTTGTTTCTACTTGTGTTGGTATAGTGTAGGAAGATTCTTTATTGAATCTTTAAGAACCGATTCTTTAATGCTTGGTCCTTTTAGAGTGGCTCAGTTAGTTTCGATTGCATTATTTGTAATTGGTATATTAGGACTTATGATTCAGTCAAGAAAAGGTAAATTTGAAGATTTATATAGTGAACCAAATCATGAATCTATTCATTTTTAATTGACAAATGCTTTAATTTAAAAGATAATATTAATAGATAATAGAAAGTGGTGTATGAAATGAAATACAAATCATTATACATTGTTTTTGCTTCTTCTTTGCTTATTTTGTTTGTTTTAGTTTATCAAGGAACATTTGCTTACTTTGTGGCAAATATAACAACTGAAAGTGATGAAATTGGTGGGACAACTCTTACTGCAGCAGATTTAAAAGATTTAGTATTAGTAAATGGAGAAAATACAGATGATAATTTATGGATACCTGGAACTTCTAAAAATTTTGATTTTACTATTTCCAATCCCAGTAGTGTAGATTTATGTGTCAAT
>CANPXO010000031.1 GCA_947586205.1 uncultured Bacilli bacterium | reverse complement strand
TGTTTGCCTAGTTTTTTCTGTACACAAAAAATAACAGAAAATTTATCTTATCTGTTATTTATGGCTGAGTAGTAACACATATTGTGAAAAAAGTGAGAAGAACACCACTCATAACTGTAAAAAGAATGAGTAAGATTCCATTAAAATAACCATTTGTTTTTTTCGCATTCATCACACGACTTAAATTCTGTTCTTTTGGTCTTTTTAAATTTTCATATGTATGTAATAAATTCTTTTTTGTACTTATAAAATACATCTGTTTCATATAATCATAGTTTGTTTGAAACACCATATTATTTTTATCAATTCCATCTGCCTCCATATTTAATAATACTTCTGCAATACTTATATCGATATTAGGAGAATCTTCTACATAGTGATACACATTACAAAAGTGAGTTGTATAAATCTTACGAAGTCCACTTTCTAAAGTCATCATACATTCATAATCTTCTTTAGAAACCGATAAATTCTTTTGAATATCAATGACAAGAGAAAATAAAAGATATGGAATTTGTCTTTTTAAAATTTCAAAAGCAATATCACTAGAATTTGTTTCTTTTGGTAACGGAACATATAACGTATCTTTTTGAGATGGTGTGAAAGTAACTTTTAACTCAGTTCCTACTTTATCTAATAAAAGAACATTTTGAATTCCCAAGTTATTACGATATTCTTTAATGATATGTAAACTTATCTTTTTTGCATATTCATTTATTTTTTGTTCTAATTCTTCACGATTCATACTAACCAATCCTTTTTATTAGAATAACATTGATAATAAAAAAATACAATCATATGAAAATTTAAAATGTAAAGTTTATGGTGGTGTCATATGATTAAGATAAGACACCGTTCGACAAGTTTCGACATACCCCCTGTTGTAGAATAACAAACTCAAGAAAGGAGGAAAAATCGAATGGTTTCCGAAAAAACAAAGGAAAAAGAAAAGTATCCTTACATCTATGACCGAGTTGCTAAAAAAATTTTCACAAGTGGTACAAAAGCTTCTCAAGAGTATTTGATTCGAATTGTTTCTTTAGCTACGGGTATTCCTTATGAAAAATTAAAAAAAGGTTTTCATTTGATTCATCCCAATGCTAATTTAAAAGCTCACTTAGTAGATAGTGAACTTGATATTGCTTTTGAATCAGATGAATATATGATATCATTTGAAATCAATAAGGAAAAGGCACGTACAACAAATGTGAAGAATGACTCCTATGTGATTATTCTTTATATGAGACAACTGAATAGCAGCAAGGATTATGATCATTTAAAGCCCATTTACCAAATCAATTTAGATGATTATGATTATTTTGGAGATAATTATTTTCTTTATATGAGTAGAATGATGGAAACAAGAAGTTGTAAACCTCATGAATATCCTGTCTATATCATCAATATTAATCTAGACTATTTAAAGAAATTAGGTTATAATGATATCAGACATGCGAGTGAATTAGAGAAATTGCTTTACTTATTCGCATGTTCAGATAGAAAACAACTTAAGAAAATCTATAAAGGAGATAGTTTAATGGGAAAGATTTGGAAACAAGCAGATGATATTTTAAAAGATATTGACTCAATGCTTTACTACGACGGAGAAGAATACAATCGTCAAGTGGAAAAAGAACTTCGTGAAAAAGCTAGACAAGAAGGTTTACAAGAAGGCAGACAAGAAGGTTTGCAAGAAGGAATCCAACAAGGAATCCAACAAGGAATCGAACAAGGAATCCAACAAGGAATCCAACAAGGAATGCTTGATAATCAAAAAGAAGTTGCTAAAAAGATGCTTGAAAAAGGATATGACATTTCTGATATTTCTGAAATGACTGAATTATCCATAGAAGACATCGAAGCATTAAAAGATGAAACTCAGGAATAAAAGTTTCATTTTTTTAACGGAATGTTATATTAGTAATTGGAAATCCCTTTAATACTGTAGAAATCGCATTTTCTTCAGTTGTTTTTGTTTTTAAATAATCTAAATAATTCTTTTTATAATTTTCAATTCCTTTTTCTAAATTAGAAGAATGAAAAGAATCACAATAATCATAAGAACAAATAGTTGAAATATTTGTGATTCTTTCTTTCAAAATTGTATCAAATAAATCATTACTATTTTGATATGTAAAATTTTGATTTTGTTCTTCTAAACCATAAGTAGGTTCAATGGAAACAAGAATTAAAGAAAGTAAAATAATTCCCATTACAAATATGTATTTACGCATCCTAACCTCACCTATTTGTATTATGAGAATTTAAACATTAAAAAAATTGGAAATTATTTCCAAAATTATTGTTTTTGTTTCTTCAAAATAAAATAACGACATTCATATGCACATTGATTTTGAATATAATCATCTACTTTCGAAATATCATTGATAGATTTAAAATTTTGATTTGTGTCATCATTAAATCCTTTAAGTCTTAACTTTCCATACGCCCAATCACCAACAATATAATCAAAATCTTTAAAATAATCTGTATATTTCTTTTCTAGTTCTTCTTTATCAAATCCCTCTTTTACATTCTTAATGACCTCATAAATATCATTTTCTAAATTGACTGTTTCCATAATGACCCTCTATCTATTAAAAAACACTAGTATCAAGATAAAGATTGCTGTTGCAAAAACACTTGCAAATAATAAAAAGTCTACATATCCATTTCCACTGGTAACTCGATTTCCATACTTTTTATAATAGTTAATGGCCTTTTGAAGATAATCATCTCGATCTGGCAAATTTGCATTAACACGAAAATAAGCATAAATTTGATTATTCACATTTCTTAAATCAACATCACTTAAAGTATTAATTTGGTCTAATGAATAACCTAGTAAAGTGTAAGCTTCAGGAACTAAAGTATTTCTTCTTAATTCTTCAATACTAAAATTATGATTTGCTTCAAAAGCTAAACTATTGAAATATAAAGAAAGTTCATTTTTGTCTAATACAACTCGATTTAACTCTTGTTGTATAAATGGGTTAGAATTTTCTGGTAAATATAAATAAGTCTTAAATTCCTCTTGTAAATCTACTGATATCCGCATCGTCTTTTGTTTACAAAAATACATTTCAATTAAATACTTTTCAATTTTTAAAAATGCCGTATTAGGAACTTTATTTAAAGATAACTCTTGTTCATAAACTAAAAATTGATTTTTAAAATCTTGTATTTTATCAAGTGAAAATCCATACTTCGCTAAGTTACTATCAAACCCACCCATATTATGCTCATTTTGAGTAATATAGGGATTAATAATGTCTAACTCTCCATAAATATAAATAAGTGTACGTATCACAAAAACAGGAAATGTTGAAAACATAGGTTCTTCTAACTTTCCTTTATATTTCAAATAGTTTTCAATTGCTTTAGATACTGCTAGATTTATAAATGGTTTTCCCATCATACCCTATTCACCCTAGTACAATCATATCACAAAAATGAAGGAAAAGAAATATCAAAAAATGCACTTCTTGTCTCTAAATAATCACTATAAAGATTTGGAACAGACCCTTCTATTACTTTTGTATCAAGTAAAAGCTCATAAGTAAAGGTATTTTCTTCAAAAGTGACTGGTGTTAAAATTTCATAATGAATATTAACTTCTAAGTAAACTTCAAGTAAAGCATTATTAATTCCATAACTTTTAGCTCTTGTTTTGACACTCGAAAAAATAGAATCTATAAACTGGATAGCAATAGGAATCTTGGGTCCTAAATTAGATAGAAATACAGAGTTACTTGCAACTCCAATCGGATAAAATAATAAAATAGTATCATTCATAACCTTTTCTTCTTTCACATAGGGATTAGAACTTTTAAATTCTTCTAAGTTTTGTTCTAAAGAATTCGTAAATTCCTCTGCCATTTCATAAATTTTAGGCATATTATAATCAATCGAAGTAATTTCTCCATTCTTATTTTCAGTAATATTTAAAAATTGATCAGAATAATTTTTTTCTAATAAAATTTTAAAATCAGAAGTCACATGAGTAATATATTTTTCTAAATTTAACTGAGCTAAATGAATCATCTTCGGGCTCGCTTCTTGACTAAACCAAGAAAACATGAAAAAAACTAGGAATAGAATACTTAAAATAATGATTCCTAATTTAATAGATGACTGATTCTTTTTATATTTTTTGAAAGTAGTTTTACTTTTCATAATATTACTTATGAAAGAAAAAGATTTTTATGATTAAGGTGTAAAAACAATGTGATTATTCACATCCAAAAAATTATTTTTTATTTAATACAAAATACAGCATATAATGGAATTGATTTAATATTATTTTCAAATCCAAAATTTCTAGTTGAAAATCTTATCGCGTATTTAGGTTTAAACTCTTCCATATACATATTTAAACTGACAGATTTTACATTGTTACCACTTTTTACTTCTATTGGGATAATTCCATCTTTCTCACTATAAAGTAAGAAATCAATCTCAGCATCTCTTTTTGATCTCCAATAATAAAGTGTTTCCCCTTTAAACGTTAATTCTTGGGCAACATAATTTTCCGTAATGGTACCTTTATAAAAGAAATTATTATCTAACATAATATCTGGAAATTTGACTTCACTTATATTTGTTAAAATTCCGACATCACTAAGATATAATTTAAAATTATCCTCATCTATATATACTTTTAATGGTATTTCAATTCTTTTAGAATTATAATTAATTAAAACCATCTTTGATGCGACTAACCAATCAAGAGAACTCTCATATTTTCTCTTTCTACCACTTTCTTCAATAAAACTATATTTAAAATTTTTATTATCTTTAGCTAATTGGCTTGGAATATTTTTATATATTTTTTCTATTTTAATAGATTCAACACCTGTTTTTACATATTTTTGCATGTCAGCAATATACATATCTTTGATATCTGAAAGAATATGGGAATCAAAACTTAAAATATCTTCATTATTTTCCACAAAATTAGATACAGCCTCTGGCATTCCACCAACACATAAATAATTTTTATATAATGTGATTGCTTGTTCATGAGCAAAAGCAGGCATAGATGACATATTATTATAACATTCTACAATCTTATCTCTAAGCATTTCATTTCCAGTTGCTATTAAAAATTCTTCAAAATTCATTGGGTACATATATTCTATTCTTACTTTTCCAACAGGAAAAGAATTTTGAAATCTATTAATTTTAACTCCAAGCAAACTTCCGGCACATATAATTTTATATGGAATTTCAGATTCATTAAAATACTTTAAAGAAATGATAAAATTTTCACTCACTTGGACTTCATCAAAAAAGAATATTGTTTTTTCAGTATCTATTTTCTCGCCTAAAATTAATTCAATATCACTGATAATTTCTTTGTCATTAATGGTCCGTTCAAAAATATTTCTAATTTCTATATCTTTTTCTAAATTAAAATACAAATGTTTTTCAAAATTTTCTTTGACAAATTTTTCAATTGTATATGTTTTTCCTATTTGTCTTGCACCTACTACCATTAAAGGTTTCTTCATTCCCGAATCTTTCCAAGCTTTCAATTTTTCTTCAAATAATCTTTTCATGATTAATCCCCACTTTCAATTAAATAGTATCATAATTTGATTGAAATTTCTACTATTTTATTAAAAATTGCCACTTTTTACGGGTATAATTTTTCAAAAAATGCCACTTTTTGCGGGTATAATTTTTCAAAAAATGCCACTTTTTGCGGGTATCTTACAAAAACGACATGACTTTTTTCCATCAAATAACTTTACAGCAAAATATGATTCACTTCCAGAAACTAAAAAAAATTGTACCCATTACAGATACAATTAAAACCATCCAAGATTTAGAAAATCATTTAAGAATATAACTAATCCTGCAACAATAGCAATGAATACAACAACAATTAAAATTTTAATTACAACGCTTCCTTTTTCATCATCAATATCTGCAAAATCTTTAGAAGTAAATGTTTCAGATGAATCAAACATATCATCAGAAGTTTCCTCTATTGTTTTATCTAAAGTTTCAATTTTTGTAAGTTCAATCGAATCATCTAAACTACTTTCTTTGGTATCCTCTTCCCCATCTTCATTTTCTTGACGATTCTTCATTTTAAGTTCTAAACTATCAACCTCAAACTTTTGAAGTTCATCAGTAAACTCTTTTGCCCCAGTAACAATCGTTTCATCGTCCCCTTTTAATTCAGTCAATATCTCAAGAGGGTCCATATCTTCATTATCTTCTTTTTCTTCATCTTCCAAAATATCTTTTAATTTTTTTCCATTCTTACTTTGTGCTTCATTAATATTAATGGTATTAATAAGATCTAGTAATTCTTCTTTTGTTTTATCGTTATTTTCTTCCTTTTGTTTGGCTTCTAACTCTAAATTTTTTAATATGTCATACTGTGTATCACGAATCTTTTTTAAACGTTCTTTTTGATAATCCATTTCTTTTTCTTCACGTGCTTGGTCTAAGATTGCATTAATATCATATTCTTTTGTTTTTTCTAAAGAAGGTAATTCTTCCTCTTCAGGCATTTCAAATTTCATACTTCTTTGTTTTGGAACTTCTTGATAATTTTTTTCTAAGATTTCTTTTATTTTTTCAATATCCATATGTGCATCATTATCAGCAATGACTTTTGCATTACTTCCAATATTAAAATTATCAAGCTCACTTTTCTTGATTTCTTCATAAAGACTCGTATTTCTCGCACTTCGTTTTGGTGGAAGGGAAGATTCTTCCATCTTATATTTATCTACCCTTGTTTGCATACAAATTATCCTTTCACTATAAATATAACATATTTCGACCATTTTTAAAACTGCTTTTTGGTTGTTTTTATAAGTTTTTCTTGTTATAATGATTTCAAGGAGTGTAGAAAATGAAAAAAATTAAAGTAAATACGGATGGATGTATTGGCTGTGGAATGTGTTACAATTCTGATCCAGAACATTTTGGACCTAATGAAGAAGGTTATTCTACAGTCATTAGTGAAGAAAACATTGATGTAGAATTAGTTCAAAATCTTGTGGAATCTTGTCCTGTGGGTGTCATCTCTTTAGTAGATGAAAGTGACGAAGGATGCACTTGTGAACACTGCCACTGCCATGACGATGAAACTGCTTAAAAAGCAGTTTTTTCATGATTTAATAAATATTCTTTCGCTCTAGTTCCACAAGCAAATCCACCTAACCCATGAGACCCAACCACTCGGTGACATGGAACAATAAGAAGGAATGGATTTCGATGAACTGCCCCACCTACTGCTCGAGCAAAACTCTTTCCACCAACTCTTCTTGCCAGTTCTTGATAAGAAATCACTTCCCCAAATGGTACACTCTGTAATTCTTTCCATACTTTGTTTTGAAAAGGAGTCCCAGAAAGCTCGAGGTCTAAATCAAACTCTTTTCTTTTTCCCTCAAAATATTCTTTGATTTCAAGACAAGCTTTTCTCGTCAATTCATTTTCTTTTACTAAACCTTTAAAAGACACTAAAGAAACTTTTTGAATCTGTGTTTCACTTGCTCTAATTTCAATGAGTCCAATCGGACTTTCTAAATAACCAACATTCATTTTAAAGAATACAACTTCTTTACTTCTTTAATCGAAAGAGTCCTGTACTCACCCGGTTTTAAACCTTCTAACGTAAGGAATGCAAAAGACTCTCTTTTTAATTTTAAAACTTTATATCCTAAACTTCCTATTAACTTTTTGATAATATGATTTCTTCCCTCAGTAACGCCAAGCAGAATACTTGAAGTATTTGTCTCTTTATTTATCTTTTTAACCTTTAATGTCTGAAGTTTTACAACTCTTCCTTCTATTTCAATTCCTGTTTTTAATCTTTTTAATTCTTCTCCAGATAAAATTCCATTAATTTTCACAAGATACACTTTTTCGATATTTGTAGAAGGATGTGTTAACAAATTAGCAAGTTCTCCATCATTGGTTAAAAGAAGGAGTCCTGTGGTATCATAATCAAGTCTTCCTACGGGATAAATTCTTGACTGTGTATCAATAAAATCCACAACAGTCGTTCTTCCTTTTTCATCTTTTACACTAGAAATGATTTTTTCAGGTTTATAAAATAAATAATACTCTTTTTCTTCTTTTTCTTGAAGACATTTATGATTTACAACAATCTCATCGTCATAACTTACTTTCGTTCCAAGTTCAGTCACAACTTTGCCATTTACTTCTACTTTACCTTCTTTTATATATTCTTCTGCTTTTCTTCTCGAACAATAACCTGATTCAGCAATTACCTTTTGAAGTCTTTCCATAATATCAACACTCCGTTCTTCTCTTTATTTTATCAAAACAAAAACAAAAAAGAAATCATTTTCTAGATTCCTCATAATCTTTAATTTCTTTTTCAAACATCGAAAATGTTTTAGGAACACGTGCTTGAAAAACAAGGTCCTTCCCATACCAATGAATTTTTAAGTAACTTGCATGAAGACCTAAACGAGAGATAGGTGTCTTTCCAGAACCATATTTCTTATCTCCTATAATAGGATGCCCAATGTCACTTAGTTGAACACGAATTTGATTTTTTCTTCCAGTTTTAATTTCAATTTTTAATAAAGAATAATTTTTGTTACTGGAAAGTGAAGTATAATTGGTAATAGCATAATCTCCTCTTTTATCATTCGTACTATAAACTCTAAACGTTTTATCTTCTTTTAAATAAGATGTTAGAGTGTCACTTCCCTTTAAAGAGCCTTCGACAATTCCTATATATTCTCTTGTTGTGATGTCATTCCATTTTTCTTGAAGTTCTTTTTTGACTTCTTCGTTTTTAGCAAAGACTACAAGCCCTGAAGTATCTCGATCTAAGCGATTCACAATAAATACTTTATTTTTAGGATGTGCTTTCTTTACATAGTCACTCGCTTCCTTATAAAGTGTATGATTTTTTTCTTTAGAAGTGGCTATTGTTAAAACTTTCGTCTCTTTATTCACAACTAAAAATTCTTTATCTTCATAAACAATATCTAACTTTTTCATATCTACCTTGTAAATGCTCTCGTTTCATCATTATCTAATGGAACATAAATATCTGACAAATATTCTTCTCCAAGAGCAACATACTCTCTAGACATTTTCTTCTCTTTCCAATTCTTCCAACCATTATATGTTCCTATAATATTTTCAAAATCATTTGGTTCATACATATCACAAATTTTCGATAAAAGATAAATACTACACTCAATATTTCTCTTATCGTTGTATCGCATAGCATCTAAAAATTTTTCTTTGCTTTCTCCATCTTGATGGAATTTTTCATACAAATCATTCATATTGACTTTATTAATCTGCATAAAACCATAATCATTTGTACTTGATAATTTTCCCGAATTATTCCAATTTCCTCTCGATTCAATATGACCAATCGTCATTCCAATTTGAAAAGGAACCCCATACTCTAAACAAGTTTCATACATAAACTCTTGAAGATCGGCAGGACACTTCACATCATAGAAAACCGGTTTAGCTACTTCAGTCGTTTCTGGTACACTTTCTGCAAGAGTTTCTTCCATTGTTTCTTCAGGAATTTCTTGCAATTCTACTTTCGTTTCTTCTAAAGTTTCTTCGGTGGAAGGAACGGTTTCAAGATAGACTGGACTCGTCATATCATAGTCATCTTCCAAATTCTTTTCTATTTCTATTTTTTGATAATTATTATTTATCCCTTTGGCAGCTGCTGGGAAAAGAGTAAGCATCGCTGTTGCCATTACCATTCCTAAAACAACTACTTGTTTTTTGACCTGATTTCTATTTTTAGAAATACTACCGTTTTGACTCTTCACGTTTTTGTGTTGAATATCTATTCCACTTTCTGGAACCATGCAGAGGAATCCTTTGTCATTTCTTTTACTTACACTAAAAAAGCGAATTTGTTCATTATCTAATACAACATAGTAGTAGATACGTTTTTTGTTTTCTTTTCGAACAATGACTTGATTGTTTTCCCTTACTTCCACATCATATTCTGCACTTAATCTTAATTGTCTTTTACATTCTTCTATAACTTCTTTCATTCTTCATCACCTTCAAAATCACTTAAAAATTTAGCAATTTCTTGAAGTTCTTTTTCATTTGTGACCTCGATTAAGTTTCCTTTTTCATCATCTGGGTCAAAATAAGATACATAAATATCCCCATTTTCAGGAACATACTCATACACTAAGTAATATTTTTTTCTATCCTCGGCATACATTGTTGTAATAACTTTACAAAGTTGTTCTCCGTCCTCTGTTTCTAAAGTAAATGTTTCATCTGGTTTGACATCTTTCATTTTAAATCCCTTTCTATTATTTTATTCACGGCTTTTAGTACTCCAATTTTGGCTGTGTCATAAGTAAGCCCTCCCTGTTCAAAAGCAAGATACGGTTCTCTTAAAGGTCCATCACAAGAGAGTTCAATGGAAGAGCCTTGGGTGAAAGCACCTGCAGCCATGATGACTTGATCTTTGTATCCTGGCATATCGGTTGGAATTGGTTTTACAAACGAATCAATTGGACTTCCTTCTTGAATTCCTTCACAATAAGTTATAAAGTCTTCCGAATTTCCAAACTCTATAGTTTCTACAATGTCGACTCTTTCTTCGTATGGACGCGGGTCTACTTTATATCCTAGCTTTTCAAGCATAAAACTTGCAAGAACACTGGTTTTTAGAGCACTAGCTACCACAGAAGGGGCCAAGAAAATTCCTTGTAATAATGATTTGTTGGCACCTAGACTCGGCCCCACATCTTTTCCCTCGCCAGGTAAGTTTAAGGATTCAGCCACTAAATCTACAAGTTCTTTTTTTCCAACAACGTATCCTCCATTCGATGCAATTCCTCCCCCTAAATTTTTAATTAAAGAGCCAACTACTATATCTGCTCCAACCTCACTAGGTTCTTTTTTTGTTACAAATTCACAGTAGCAGTTATCCACCATGATAATAGTATTGGGACTACATTCTTTAATCAAGTGAATGACTTTTTCACATTTGTCTAAAGAAACACTTTTTCTCATCGAGTATCCTCTGCTTCTTTGAATTTCTACGACTTTAGCTGTATGACTATCAAAATACTCTTTAATTTTTTCATAATCAAAATCATTGTCTTTTAAATCAATTTGTTCATAAGAAACCCCAAAACTTTTTAGAGAACTTGGGTTTTCTTCAATTCCAATCACTTCATGTAAGGTGTCATAAGGAAGTCCTGTAACAGATAAAAGAACATCCCCTGGTCTTAAAAGACCAAATAAAGTTTTAGCAAGAGCATGCGAACCTGATATAAATTGGTTACGTACCAAAGCACTTTCAGACCTAAAAATACTTGCAAACACTTTTTCAATCGTATCCCGTCCATCATCATTATATCCATAACCTGTTGTAGCATTAAAGTGAGATTCACTGACCCGATTCTCATGAAAAGCATTCATGACTTTAAGAGAGTTATATTCACAAACTTCATCGATATGTTCAAACACATCTTTTAACTCTTTCTTTGCTTCTTCATATAAATTCCATGTTTTCGAATTTAAATCTAATAATTCTTTCATATTTACCTCACAATTTCTATTGTACCTGTTTTATCAGTATTTAGTAATTTTCTTATTTCTCCCACTGCTTTTTCGAGTGAAACAAAATCTAATTCTTCTTTAATCTCGTCAGGAATGTCATTCATCGGTGTATCAAGCCATCCAAAACATAAAGCATTGATATGAGCACCTGGGTAATCACTTGCAAACATTTGAGTTAAGTGATTGAGTCCTTTTTTAGAAATATCATATTCTAAAGTTACCATATCTGGTCTATCAATGGCATTATCAGAGGAAATATTAATGATGCTTCCCTCTTGTTCCTGAATCTCTTTTATAAAATGTTTCATTAAAAGAAAAGGCGCGATGGTATTTACTTTTAAAACACTCATAAAACTTTCCATATTTTTCTCTTCCATTTCACTGACATGGTCTATCCCTGCATTATTAATTAAATGTTTGACTTTATAGTCTTTTATTTCAGAAATCATTCTATGAATTTCTTCTTCACTCTTTAAATCACAAGAAACAAGAATAGAAGAATTTGGATATTTTTCATGTAGTTCTTCTAACTTTTCTTTATGTTTATGATAATGCAAGATCACAAAATATCCTTGTTCTAATAAAGACTTGGCTAGTTCATAACCTAAACCACCTGAAGCACCAGTTAAAAGAATGACTTCCATAATCATCACATCCTATAACTTTATTATAAAGGAAAAGAAAGGGATTTTCCCTTTTCTTACACAATATTTACATTTGATTGACAGTAATAAATGGAAAATAGCAATATATTTCTATTCTATTTAAGTTCTATAATAAAAAGTGTTGGTCTACAATTAAAATGTTTTATTTGCTCTTTTTATGGTTGTCTATTTAAGGTCACAATTTGTGACCTTAGTCTTTTTGTGTTTCAATAAATTTTATTCATTCTTCAAAAAATTCATTTTCTCTTTATATCGATTCATTAAATGAAATGTATCAGCATGACTAATATGTCCTAGCCAAGAATTCCAACATCTTTGAACTTCATATAAATCTAAAGTTCCATTTTCAAACTCTTCATTCCATCTCTTTATTTTCTTTCGCATTCCTTTTTTACTTCTTTTTCTTACTTTTCTATGAGTTTCATAAGTAATATATCCACAAAAATCAACCCCCAAACTATTCGGATAATAACGACTTTTTCGATTAAATTCCAATTTTAAATGTTCTTTTACAAAATTCTCTGTTAACTTATAATATTGTTTAGCCTGTTCTTTATTCTCACAAAGAATAATAAAATCATCCATATGTCTTACATAATATTTTATTTTTAAAACTTCTTTTACATAATGGTCTAATTCATTCAAATAAATATTAGCAAAGAATTGAGAGGTATAATTCCCAATAGGAATACCTGTATCATCACTTTCATCAAAAATAATTTTATGAGTAAAATTTAAAAGTTTTTTATCACTAATTTTCTCTTTCATTAGTTGAAATAAAATATTTCGATTAATACTATGAAAATAATCTTTAATATCACACTTTAAAATATAATAATGTTGATATTTTCTTTTCATTTTTCTCATCATAATTTGTAAATCATCTACTGCTTTATGTCCACCCTTTTGAGGTAAACAAGCATAAGTATGATAAATAAATCTTGGTAGCATATACGGCTTTATAAATTCTTCTACATACCACTGATGAACCACACGATCTTGATATGGTAAAGACTTAATCACTCTTCTTTTAGGTTCCCAAATCACAAAAGTCCGATACTTACCAAAACGAAAAGTATTATTTTCAATTTTTTTCATTAAATTCATAATATTTGTTTCTAAATCCATTTCAAATGCTAGAACTTCTTTATCACTCATCTTCCCTTTTCGAGCACGCATATGGGCTTCTAGAAATTTATCCATTGTAAATTTTTCATTCCAAACATTCTTTATCGTTTTTGACATGAAATAATCCACCCACCTAGCAAGTTACCTATATGAAATAACTTTGCACTCCAAGCATGATAATTTTGCAAAGTAATATATTTATTTTTATAAGCAACCCGAATCAATACTTTTAACATTTTCAAATCAATATCTAATAAATTTAAAGCATCTAATTTTCTAGAAACAGTATAAAACTTATGAGCAGAAATTACTTGTTTCATCCCATCATAAGTTGTATTTGCTATTTGGGTACATAAAGCAAAACGTTCAAATTTTGGAAACTTTAATAAAATTTTATTGGTATAACTAATTAAATCCAAATATTTTCCATAAATTGTTAAACTCTCTACTTCATTTGTGGAAACTTTCTTCTTTTCTTTAGGAATATGAATTTTCCCACTTTCAATAACACTATTTTCCATTTACATAACCTTTCAACTCATATAATATATCAAAAGCTTCTTTCAAAGAAACATTTTCTATATTGATATTTTCTAATCTTTCTAAAACTTTCACGGCTAATTTCATTCTATCGTGATCTTCCATAACTAATTGTACATCTAATTTTAGATTTTCAAAAACTTTTTTGTATTTTTCATACGAAGAAACAGGAAAACCACATTTTTCTACATTTTTAGAAAAATAAGTCAGTTTCAAGACCATGTATTCATTAATCTTATAAGCATCATCTGCTAAAAAAATATAAAAATTGCCAACTCGAAACAGATACATTTTTGAAGAATCTTGATTTTTCAATTCTAAATACTTCTGATATAGTTTACTCATAAATTACCTCATAACTAAAATATATCTGCTGCTATCATTATTTTAATTTACCCCCTCCACACTGCCCTTTAAAAAGGGACGGGCAGTGTGGATAAGTAAAGGGCTAAGCTGCACAAACGACGCGAAAACTACTATTACCACCCGCATGACCGAGGTCATGACTGAATGCCGCGAGACCCGCGTCCGTGCCGTCTGTGAAAGGACCACCACGTATGAACCACGGACTGCCATGACCGACAAAGAAAGCATCGTCTCCATTATAACTTCCCACATATCTTGTAGGTCCAGTACCACTTGTTGTGGGATATGCTGCACTATAGAATGGACCAAACTCTTTCGTTCCATCTCCCAATTTTCCTCTATAATAATATTGATCCGTTGTATCATAATCATATAAATCATAATATTTTGAAGAAGGCCACGGTTTACCATCAGTATTTTCTGCTACATTTTGGCTGTCACAATTAGGACAACTATATGGCCCTTTGAACCCAGAATTATACAATTGATTTCTTCCACTTGATGGTGTAGCTTCATTTGCTTTTGCTTGCATAACCCCCATTACATACTCCCATGCACCGCCAGCCATATCATAAATTCCTGAATAATTTCCTGTTGTACTGGCCTCATTATGTTCTTTATTATAATAACTGTTTACTTGCTCACTATCCATGGTTAAATCTGTTTGTTCATACCAATTACAACTTTCTCTTGTTGCTGTATATCCACATGTTGGAGCACTAGCAGCTGACATTCCTGTTATGTAATTCCATGAATTATTAATTCTTACTTCTTCACATGTTGTACTGCCACCAGTTTCTGTACATCTTCCATATTTCGACTGAGTCAAATATGCGACTGCTCCCCATTCCATATTTTTCATCATATGACTTTCCAAATCTCTTTGATAATTATAAGCTGTATAAAAGGCATTAGCCACTTGAATATTTCTCCAACTATATACATTTGGTTTAATAATAATTTTAGAAGATGCTTCTGTATTTTGTTGAGCACCTCCTACATTCCAAGTACTAGTAGGCATGACATTCGTATTGTCACTATTTTGATTATATCCCGTTTCAAACTTTCCGACCCATAGTCCATTTGAGTCAAAAGATATAAATGCTGGATGGGTGATATAATCTTTATCATTTTGAGTATTTCCTTTGTCTTTTGTTTCAAACTGAATATCAAATGCTTCTGTTGCTCCTTTATTTCCTTGAATTGCACTATAAAAACTGTTTATGTCTGTCTGAGTATTTTTAGGTGTTACACTTTGATATTGTTTTAATTCTTCTTCAGTATTTTTTAATTTATATTTGTATCTTGGAATCCACACAAAATAACTTTCGATATCTCCTTCTTTGATTTCTTCTCCCGGTTTATAATTATCTACAACTCCATCTCGAAGTATTACCGCATTTGCCCATTTCTTTTCTTCATATTTATACCATGGATCACTTTCATCAGTTATATCTGCCTTAACAACTTTTCCTCCACCTGATCCAACATAATTAGTTACATCACTTGGTTTAGAACTATCAAGTATTTTTACTGGAACAAGTCTTCCATTCATTAAATCAGGGTCTGCACCATTTAACACAGTATCTTTATATATTTTTTTAAAATGAAGATAACATTTTGTTTTAGTAGTTGAAATATTTTTTAACTCAAGACTCCATTTTTCTTCATTCCAATTGACTGTACTTACTTGTGTACCATTTAATAAATCTACACAATAACTAGAACTAGTATCTAAAGAATAACCCTCTTCCTTTTTTGGAGCTTCTTTAACTATCTTATCTTCACTGCCATCATCTTGATAAAACGCAAATTCTATATCGCCCATACTTTGAACTTCTCCATTTATTACATTTTGATTTGTCTTGACTTCAAATATTGCAAATGTTCTATATAGAATCACTCCACTTACTAGTAAAATACAAACTATAGTAAATACCACAATTCCTATTCTTTTGTTATCTCTTTCTTTAAATCTTTCTAATTTCATAAATTGCCTACTTTCTATCATAAGTTCATTCTATCACAAAGACCCCCCCCCAAGTCAAGTGATTTTATTCATATTTTTATAATTTTTGTAGATTGTTAATTATTTGATACATGTAGATTTGGTAATTATTTGAGAATCATAGAAAAAAGATAGAAAACGATGTTCATAAACTTACTTACCATTTCTATCTATTTATATTTTTAAGCCTTTTATGACTTTGGGTTTGACTCTATTGTTTTTGTTTTACTATCTTAAACTTTTTCTTAAAAAATAGTCTGCACAAACGACGCGAAAACTATTATTGGTATTCGCATGCCCGTTTGTATTATCGAAAGCTTCAACACCCGTCTCCGTGCCATTTGTGAAATTTCCACCGCGTATGAACCACGGATTGCCATGATTGACAAAGAAAGCATCGTCTGATTTTTATCAAACCCATATTTAATTTATCTAGAAAATGTTTTTAAGTCAAGCATTATTTTTTTAATATCACAAAAAAAGAAAGATTTTCAAATTTACTTACCTTTCTTTTAATCATTAAAATTTTTAAGTCTTTTGACTTCGGATTTGACTCTATTGTTTTTGTTTTACTATCTTAAACTTTTTTAAAAAATAGTCTTGCACAAACGACGCGAAAACTATTATTACCATTCGCATGACCGTTGTTATTATTGAATGCCGCGAGACCCGCGTCCGTGCCGTCTGTGAAATTACCACCACGTTTGAACCACGGATTGTTGCTATTGACAAAGAAAGCATCGTCTCATTTTTATCAAACCCATATTTAATTTATCTAATACCGGAAGAAAAGTCAAGTCTGATTTTTCAAGTATTTTTTCCTTTGTAAAGGTTTTTGTCCAAAATAGAGCATTTTAATAAAAAATGGTGTATCTTAGACCGTTCTAT
>CANPXO010000030.1 GCA_947586205.1 uncultured Bacilli bacterium | reverse complement strand
TCTTTAGAAGCATCAATAAATAAAATATTATCTTCATGTTCTCTACATTTTTTAAATACTAGAATACAAGTAGGAATACTTGTTCCATAGAATATATTTGCTGGTAATCCAATTACAGCATCTAAGTAATTCTTTTCTTTAATTATGTATTCTCTTATTATACCCTCACTTGCACCTCTAAATAATACTCCATGAGGTAATACTACAGCCATAATACCATTATCAGATAATTGAAATATCATGTGTTGTATAAAAGCAAAATCAGCTTTTGATTTAGGTGCAAGTTTACCATAAGCACTAAATCTTTCATCTTCCATAAACTTAGGATCAGCACTCCAAGTTTGAGAATATGGAGGATTGGCTACAACTGCATCAAACTTCATATCTAAATGCATTGGTTTTTCAAGAGTATCAGCATTTTTAATATCAAAATGCTTAAATGATACACCATGAAGTAACATATTCATTCTTGCTAAGTTGTAAGTTGTTGAATTAAATTCTTGACCATAATAAGAACTAACTTTTGTTTCTTTACCAACTCTTAAAAGTAATGAACCAGAACCACAAGTAGGATCATAAACACTTTGTAATTTATTTTTATTTATAGTAACTAATTTAGCAAGGATTCTTGATACCTGTTGAGGTGTATAAAATTCTCCTGCCTTTTTACCAGCAGATGCAGCAAAATTTGAAATCAAATATTCGTAAGCATCACCTAAAACATCAATCTCAGCATCTTCATGATGAAAATCTATATCATTGATTTTTAACATAATAGTTGAAATTAACTTAGTTCTTTCAGCTTCACCTCTACCAAGTTTAGAGTTATTTAAATCCATATCTTCAAATAAATTTTCAAAATCATCTTCGGATTCATTACCTAACGTAGAGTCAGATATAGAATTAATTGCTTTAGCAAGCATTGATATATCAAACTTACCTGTTTGAATTTTAAATATTAAATTACCCCATAAATTATCAGCTTCGATATAATACCCAATATTTGAATCATTGATTAAATATTTTTTTAATTCCTCTCTGTATTCTTCTTTATTCCAAGATTCAACATAAGATGATTCATCATCTTTTAATAATGTTCTTTCAACATAATTAACAAGATTTTCGGATAAATACCTATAAAATATCAAACCTAATATATAGTTTTTGAAATCATTAGCATCCATATTGCCTCTTAAATCGTTAGCAATGCTCCACAATCTTTTTTGTAATTCAGCTTGTTGTAATTGCTGTTTTTCTTCTCTTGACATCTTTTACCTCCTCTATAAATACTTTCTTAATAAATTTTTAATAAACATCTTAACATTATCAATCATAGTAATTTTTTTCAAGAATGGAGCTTTTATTGAACTACCAATTAATTCATCAGGAAATATACCACTATATTCATACTCATTAATAATTGTTTCTAATGTTTCTAAATCTAATTCATTTGTTCTAGCAAACTCTTCGATTTCTTTTTGTCTTTCATCATTCATATGTTTATTTAAAGCATCATCTATTGAATCCTCAGATTTTAGTGCCGGTAAAACATCGGCTAAGAATTTTTTTATTAAATCTAATTTCAAAAATAATTCATCATCTGTGATATTAGCAAGTTTATGCTCAATATTACTAATATCTTTTTGTTTCTGTTCTTCATTAGATAAATCAACATTTCTTATTAAATTTAGAATATATGCCACATTAATTTTATCTGTTTGTATAAGTTCCAAAGAAAAATTAATATCTTGTAAAATAGAACTTTTTTCCTTACTATTTATTATTTTTCGATATATCTCATAATATTTGCTTTTATAATCTTCAAACATTTGTGAAGATATTGGTCCATTATCATCCATATCAAATTCATTAAATGTTTTTAAACTTACCAAGATCTTAGCAACTTCTCTAAAAGCCAGTATAAACTCTTTTAAATTTTCTTCATTACCTTCTTGTTCCAATTCTTCAATGCTTTTAACATTAGGTACTATTTGCAGAAGTTTGCTAACAGCCTCTTTATATCTTTCAAAATATACAGGAAACGGCTCCATTATAACTGTATCAACTTTATCAGTTTTTGAAAACAATTTAACAGCTTCATCAACATCTTCTTTTGTTGTTTGATAACACACAATATTTCCGTGTGGTTTAGTATCTGATTCCACTCGATTAGTTCTAGAAAATGCTTGAATTAAATTGTGATACTTTAAAGGTTTATCTAAATACAAAGTATTTAGCTTTGGAGCATCAAAACCCGTTAACAACATATCAACTACTATAACAATATCAATGTCAGTATTTTTAATTCTTTTACAAATATCTCTAAAATATCCATCAAAATTATTAGTGCTATAATTAGTATCATACATTTTATTATAATCTGTAATAATTCTTTCTAATGAATCTCTTGAATGTTCTGATTTATCATCTAAGTCTTCGTTAGCCCCAAAAGTAAAAATAGCTCCAATTTTTAAATTATGATTTATTTCCTTAAATTTATCATAATATTTAATCAGCATTGATATAGTAGAAACAGCAAATAATGCATTATATTTTCTATCTCTAGTTTTCGCATTATGATGATCTATAATATCATTAGCTACTAAAGTAATTCTTATATCATCCAGAAAAACTTCAGCAATATTTATTCCTTCTACATATTCTTGAGGAGACACAATTCCTTCTTCTATCGTTTTAATATAATCTACTGAAAATCCTAAAACATTGCCATCTTTAATAGCATCTTTAATTAAATATGTATGTAAACATTTTTCAAAAATATCAGCGGTGCTTCGACCATCTTGACTCTTATTTTCTTCAAATCTAGGCGTTCCAGTAAATCCAAAATATTGAGCATTAGTAAAAGTATTAGATATTTGTTTATGCATTTTGCCAAATTGGCTTCGGTGACATTCATCTATAATAAATATAGTCTTTTTATCTTTATATTTTTCCATAACTTTTTGATATTTAGAATTAGAACAAGCATTAGACATCTTTTGAATAGTCGTAATGATAAGAGGTTTTGAACCATCTTTAATTTGACTGACTAATTTACCAGTCTCATCTGTCATATCTACACAACCAGGATCATACTTATTAAATTCATCTAAAGTTTGCTTATCTAAGTCTTTTCTATCAACTAAAAAGAATACTTGATTTATAGAGGGTTCCAAAGATAATATTTGACTTGTCTTAAAGGAAGTAATAGTTTTCCCTGAACCTGTCGTATGCCAAACATATCCATTATTATTGGTATTAATCGCTCGGTCTACAATATTTTCAACAGCATACACCTGATATGGTCGCATGACTAGAAGAGCTTTGTCAGTTTCATTTATAATCATATATCTTGCTATCATTTTAGCAACATGACATCTATCTAAAAAGAAAGTACAAAATTGTTCTAAATTAGATATTCTATCATTATTAACATCAGTCCAATAAAATGTGAATCCATAGTTTAATTCTTGATCTCCATTTGCAAAATATTTTGTATCTACACCGTTACTAATAATAAATATCTGAATGAATCTATATAACCCGATATAAGAATGATTTTTATATCTTTTAATTTGATCAAAAGCTTCTTTCATATCAATTCCTCTTCGTTTTAATTCAATTTGAACTAAAGGAAGACCGTTAATTAAAATTGTAACATCATATCTATTAGTATATTTTCCTTCAACAATAGTTTGATGAGTCACTTGAAATAAATTTTTACACCATTCCTTAGTATTAAATAATTCTATATAAACGATTGTTCCGTCATCACGTATAATATTTTGTTTTTGTCTTAATTCTTTAGCGCTTCGAAAAATACTTTTACCTGATATTTTAATCATTAATTTTTCAAATTCTTTATCAGTTAAATCTTTACCTTTTAAAGCTATTTTGTTATGCAAATTCACCTGTGTTCTAAAATTAGTTTCTAGTTCTTTTACATCACTTATTTTTACATACTGATAGCCCTGTTTTTTTAACTGTTCTATCATTCTTTCTTCAAGTATTCTTTCACTTTCGTAACTACTCATATACTACCTCCATTACTTGTGATATATTAACCATAAGTAAAACTCATCATAATTTTATCATAATTCAAAAGTTTTTTATACTAATAACCGCATCATCAAAGCAAAAAGTAACTTTAATCGACATAATTGTTAACTTAAAAAGTTTACAATTTAAACTTTTTATACTAAAATATCGATTAAGAAAGTGAGAATACATATGAATGAAATAGGAAAAAATTTAAAAAGAATTCGACTATTAAATGATTTATCATTAAGAGACGCTGGGAAGTTGCTTCACATGTCAGCACGCACAGTTGCAAAATATGAAAAAGGAGAAATAAAACCTAATTCCCAAAAATTAATAGAATTTGCAGATGCTTACAACGTTAAAACAATTGAATTTTTAAAGTTTTATAATTTACCAACCATGAAATTTACTTATCTTCACTTTAAAAAAAGAAAAAATTCAGTCACAGTCTGAATCTTTCTTTAACTTTTATTTGTCTTTTTTTCTCTTAATATTTCATCCATTCCAATATCTCAAAACACCCTCTATTTATAATTATGATTAGTAACAATTTGAACGCTTGAATCTCTATGAAAAAGATCATACAATACTAAACAATTTACAAAACCATCATATTTCTGATATTTTTTAGAATTTATAAACTCTAAAAATTCTTTCGAATTTGATGTAAACATATAATGCAAGCCACTAGAAAAGGATACATCTTCATAAGTAATGATTCTATTATATAAATACCGTTTCCTTTTTTCATCTATATGACAAGAACTACTTAAAGCAATATCTATAATCTTAAATGTCTTTTTCGTAAAAATGTCTTGTAAAGTTACATATCCATCCCAGCTATCAACATCTACTACTTCAAACAAACCAACATAAGAATTTTTCATAGATTCTAACATTTTATTTTTATCTTCTGTCTTAAATCTTTTCTTTTTTATATAAATATCGGTAACAGGTTCAATCTTCGGATGATTATTATAAAACAATAATTCTGATAATGTAACAATATCTTCAGGGTCATCTAAATCAAATTCAATATCTAAATCTTTTACAACTTTTTTTAAATCATTCATAATAATATTAATATGTTTATTAAAATCATACTTACTATTGAAAATATAGTTTTCCATACTATCTAGAATTACACTATGTAATTTTCTAATCTTATTATACTTCTTAATATGTGTCTTTCTATTTAACTGAAATCGATTAAGCCTAACTATCGTATCTACCATTTCCTCAGGAGATTTACCTTCAAAAAGTTTATCAAAAAATTCATTCATACTACACTTACCTCAATTCTAGATATATCTTATATTTATTTCACTTCATAACCATTTTTAATTAAAAGAATAAGTCCTTTTAAATGTTTATTATCTTCTTTTATATCATATTTTCGATAGTCATATTCTTTATTCGTTTGATATCCTGGTGTAAAAGAATGATTAGAGTACCCTAATTCATCTGTTTGTAACACAATTTCTTTTAATTCATCACTAGACATATCATCTAGCATTCCTAAACCCTCTCCTTCATCTATACAAGGATAATTTTTAGCATCATCATAATTTTCTAATTCTTCATATCCTAAAAAGGTAATTTCAAACGTTGTTGGTGAACCATAATCATATTCCATTTCTAAAGTATCATTTTCTTTTAAATCAAGAGCACTTAATCTTGTAGAAATTGCACTGATTTTATCTTCATCATACACCGTTTCCTTAGGATTCGTTCTACAATCATAAACATTATCTTTATAAGTTATTTTATATAAATGATATGCTAACGAATTAAAAGACGCGAGTATAGTATATGCTAAATCGGCAACGGTCAATCGATCTGTAATTTCAATTACTCGCCATATCTTATCTTCTAACCCCTCTATTCCTACTTTAAATTTCAATACTTTATTCATTACTTTTCCTCCGTTTTCTTATTGATTAAATTAGCAAATTTTACTTTATTTTCATTATTCAATACATTCATTATTTCTTCTTTAAATGCTTTTTTATTTTGATATAACGGATACATCTCTTCAATCATATCATAAATAAACTCCGAAGAATTAGAAAGTTCATTCATTTTTTTAATATATTTGCAAAGGTCGCGATAATGATCTCGCTGAGAAACATGTTTAGCTTCCTCCATAATTTGAGGCTTATAAAAATCCAACAATTCTTTACTATATTTATTTTTCAAAACAGTTTGATATTCATAAAGCTTATCTATACTAGGATTTTTCTTAATTAAAGCAAACAACTTATCAGGCTCGTTCTCTTCCTCATAAATATCTTCTAAAATCCAATGATCATCAGACTTGATTTTTGAAATTATTTTCCCTTTTAATTCTTTCCATTCTTTTGCATCACACATATTTTTTAATTCTTTATATCTTTCAAAATTACATGTTTCCACGATAACATCTGGTAGTAACTTTTTCTTTTCATCAAGCATATTATTTTCATTAAACACTTTGATTAATTCATCATAAACCATATCTTTTCTAACATGATTATGTACATCATCTTTCAATATTTTTATCACTTCATCAATTTTATTTTCTTCTTTTAAATATTGAATCAATAAATCTTTGACACCATGCTCCCCAATATTTTGATAACACATTTGTATCGCTTCTTCTTTATCAATATAATCATAGACTAATGATATCTTATCTAAAACTCTATTAATAAAGAAACCATATTGCGCACAGCAATCATCTAAAACTTTAACAACTTCTTGAGCAGATTCTTTATCATGAACATAAAGAACAAAAGCATATAAAGGTGCATCCGAAAAATCTCCTAATTCATAATTATCCGCGACCTCATTTGCCCATTTTAAAAATTTTTCATAATAATTTTTCTCGTATAAGAGCTTACTTGTTACCGAACTTAATTCACAAAAAGAATCTTGATACTCTCCATTTGACCCATCCATATAAGTATTCTTGATAAAATAATAAGTATGTTTAATTAATTCAAAAGCATCGTCATAGTTACTTTCATCAATAAACGTTTCTATTTTATAAGTAATTCTAGATATTAAATCTACAAAATATCTACCATTATAATAATTAACAAAGCTATTTCGATCACTTATTTTATCTAGTTCATATTGCATTTCATTATATATCTTATGAAGCTCCGACTCTTCACTATTTACTTTTTTCTTTTTTGATCTTCCTTGTTCTAGCTCTGGTATTTCCTCTTCCAGTAAACAATATAAAACCGTGGCTAAATGTTTACAAGTATACTCACCATCCTCTGAATAAGGACAAGAACAATAGTAACTTTTGATTTCATTGTTTTCTATTTCTAGCTCAGTTTTATAAATTTTTGAACCACCAACATAGGCAACAACATGGTTTGCTTGATACCATATATTTAAAATCCGATTCTCACGATAGTATTCTCGACCTCGAGCAAGTATACTACTATCAAAATAATCTTCAAATTCATGATTTTCTAAAAACTTCTTCATAACAACCTCATATAATTCTAATTTAATATTAATTCTTTTAACTTATTCATTTGTCGATTTAACAAAACACATAATCTTTGAATTCTTGTATCAGAGTATCCCGTTAAATATTGATACTTATGCAATAATTCATCAAACCATTCAACAACACCATCTAATTTAGAAACATCAATTCTTTTGATATTTCTGACAACTTTAATAATTTCATCAAAAGGTTTTACTTCATAGAAAAATCTTCCACTCCCCGAAATATGAACTTCTTCTTCATCATAATATTCAATATTTAAACTTTGTCCATTATCAAATATTGGTGCCACATCAATCCATTTTAAAGTATTCACATCTCTTATAATTCCAAAATTGTTTAAATGTCGATCTTCATTCATAATCAAAAAATCTAATATATACATATTTTCTACTTTTTCACGAGCATTTTCTATCCCGTTATCTTCTAACTTTTTAATGTATTCTTCATAGTCTTCCATACTATCATGTCTTTTCATATCATTGCGAATTTGATAGCATGTTATAAGTTCTGTATCCTTATTGATAAAACAAGAACATTTAGAAAGGACGATATCCTTATAAGTATCTATGGTATATTCTACATGATTGAAACCCAAACGTTCACATATCTCACTTGCTAAAACTTCATTAAATGGTTGTAAAGTTTCGTTTTTATATCCACCCTTTAATAAATACCTTATACCATCATCAATAATCCAAGCTTTCTTTAGCATTCCATCTGTCGTATTGTTTGGAGTTTTTAAAGATGTTTCTTTAGTTATAGCTTTACTATTGGTTGATAAAGAAGCTTCCATAAACTCAACATAATCAAAATCATTATCAAAAAAATTGATATCATCATAGCAAAGACTACTACCAATTGGCTTTAACCAATATTGATCTGACAAAGAAAGTCCAAAAGCTTTATCCAAAAGTTCATAAGGAGCAGTTATATTCAATCGATGTAGTAACAAATCTAATTGATCGCGCCAGGAAGGAATACCTCTTCCTTTAAACCACTCACTTAAATTAGTTCTAAAAGGAGTATCATTCATATCATTTTCTATATAAAAACTTTTTAAAATATAAGGCGCATAATCAATACTTTTTACTTCATATATTTTATCGAAGAACTTCGATGTTTCATTATATTCAGCAACTAACACTTCGGTATTTTTATTCATAAGTACACATTTCATAGAATAATCACTCCCTTTTGATGCTTATATTGTATCAAAATTATGTGCATAAATAAATGATAAAATGCTTTTACAAGTTATTTTGCTTAATCGTAATAACTTTGTGTTTTTAGAAATTATTACACATTGTCGTAAAAATTAATTGAATTTAGAAAGCAACGCAAATTTACATTGTGATTTGAACATAAATGATTTCGTTTTTCTTATCAAAATTCCATAAAGATTTTGCTTCAACAAAGTCTATATCTTGTATGAAATTTTTATAATATTTTGTTACCCCTCCAAAGTAGCAATTATCGATACTTATATTGTAATATTCTGATGCATTACCATTTATAATTAATTTGTATTTTCTCTTTCCCAATAATAATTTTTTATATTCACTTGGTATTCTTAAAATTCTTGCTCTAACATCATTTTTGGTTATTCTTTTTATTAAAGTTGTCGATTCATCAATATAGCTTTTATCTTTAACTTTAACACTATCTGCTTCAAATAAATCATCTAGCTTTCTTTTGTTGCAAGAATACTGAATATCAAATATTTGATCCCCTAATGATTTACAATATTCTATGATTTGCACTCCATTTATCAGTGTTACTGGCTGATTAGGATCATTTGCCTCTTCTTTGGCACCATTATTAAAATCACTTGTAGTAATAAATATTCTTCTTTTACCTAATTCTGCACTAGTTCCTTTAAAATTTCTCATTTCTGGTCCAGTAACTTTGTGTTCCTGTTTATAACATTTTGCTTGAACAATATATTCAATATCTTTTGTTTCTAACTTATCTATTTCCTTTTTAGTACATCTTAAATCAACTCCCTTATCACCTCTTTTAGGAGTAACCACCACATCATCAAAGTTAAGCCAAGTCAAAAAAATTTTACAAAAACTTTCAAACTTATATTTATCGTCATTAAAATATGATATAAAATCTTCCAATAATTTGTTATCCATCTTTTCCATCTCACATTCAATATTATCCAAAATAAGCACGTATTTTTGATAACTAACCAAATTGTATCACACCAATTGATTTATGTAAAATCATGAAGTCCATAAATAAAAAAGCTTTTTCTTTTATCATCTTGCCTCATGAGTCAGTGAATTTATAACAGCAAAAAAGCAGAAACAGATAATCAAAAATTTATTTTAATGACATTACATAAATCTGACAAGGGTTATTCTCATCCCATAAAGTTGGAAAAACCTCAAATTCTTTAAATCCCATATTAATGTAAAACTTATTTGTTCTATCATATTCCTCATATTTTCCCATTTGAACAGTTTTTACTTGCATAAAAGAGTATCCCTTTGCTAATGCCTCGGCTTTTGCTTCTTCAAACAAACTCCGCCCCACTCCATGACGATGGTATTCCTTTAATACCCCAATAACATATAATTCTATTGTATCTCTACCTGATTCTCTTAAATATAGAAAACCAATAGGAGTAGAATCTTTGAAGGCTGCGAAAAATAATTGACCTGCACTCTTCTTAATATAATTCTCTCTTGCTTCTTGAATTTCAAACCACTCTGTTAAAGATTCAAGGACATACCTTGCAATCTTTTCTTTCTCATTTTCATCAAATATTTGACTAACTATCATGATAATCGTCCTCCTAAACCATTTTCATAATAAACCATACCATAAAATCTTAATTTTTCCTTAATAATTTGAAGGTGAGTACATACCTTATCATCTAAATTTAAAAACCATATGACCATGTTCGCCTATATATTTAGAAAGACTATCATTAGAACGATCTAAAGAAAAAATCACTTCCTCTTGATTACAATAAAGGATGTAATCATCTTCATCTGGAAAGCGATAATGTGCTTGTATTTTTTTTAATGTTCCATAGCAATCATTTAATTTGATATTATCATCTAAAAACATATTTTCTTCTTGTTCTCGCAACAAAGTTATAATCTGTTCTTTATTATCTTGATTTATATGTAAACACGTATAATCTTCAATCACTCCAAAAAATAGTAAATGAACAAAAATAATAAATAATACTATTAAAATATATATTGTCATTAAAATTGCATTTATAATTTTATCTTTATTTAACGTTTTTATAATACTTATCCTTTCTATTTATTTTTCAAATTTAGCAATAATGCTCCCATTTCCTAAATCTGATAAATCTTCAATATGTCCTATTTTAGTATAACTATAACTCGTATCAAATGATTTATAAAAAATTACAACACATCGATCACCATAAAGCATAATATCTCCAGCTGTAATATGGTTAGGTATTGTAGCATTTGTAGGAAGTGAATCACTCATATAAACATACTTCTCATTACCATTTAATTCTTCCATAGTAAATTCCTGTGGTAACAATTCTAAAAATTTTTTTACAGTTTCATTATCTTCTAAAGTTACATGATACTTTTTATTATTTATAATTACATTCATATTTCTAACACTTTCCATTCTATCATTTGCATTAGAGTTATCCGTCTCAGTAGATAGAGTCTCAAAAAAAGCTTCGGACATTTTCCAAACAAAGAGTATCCCTAATGCTAAAAAAGCAATCATTGTTCCTATAACTGCCAAAGTGGTAACAGAATACATCGTTCCTTTTGTTTTTATTTCTTCTTCTTTTTCATCAAAATTCATAAACATTAGCCACTTTCCTTATAACTCTTTTGGACATCCATTCTTATAATTCACATCAGAAAATCCATAAACTTTTTTACAATCTTCACAAATAACGGCAATGGTATCAAATCCATAAATTGTTTCTCCATCACCCTTTTGTATTACAATATTTTTTCCATTACATTTAGGACAACACACTTCACTATTATTAAAAACATCGTCTTGTCTACAGTAATCTCTTATCATTTCATATCCATTTTCATCATACTTTGGATAAAACTCATCTTTGCCAAATACTTTTATTCTCCCAAACATAAATTCCAATTTATCAATTTTCTTTTCTATATGATAATGCCCACAGTACCATTTATCATAATCCACGTTTTCTTCTATTTTGTCCAAAAATTTTTCCATGGACTTATCCACTTTCGATTGGTCAAAGCCTTCTAAAAAAGCTTCAGTAGGTTCATACTTTAATGGACACGTATGCGATAAGATAATATCGACATGTTTTCCTTTATATTTCGAAAATATTTCTTTCTTTTCTTCCTCACTTAATTGTTCCTCAGAAAACCATTGAGACCCATATAACAATCGATACTCTTTATCGATAGAATACGCTCCACCAATCACAAGTACACTTTTTCCATCAATGGTATAAAGCTCCCCATTTTTAGCAAAAATCAAATTAGGAAATTCTTTTTCTACAAAAACTTTTCCTCCAAACATTGTTTTCTCTTCATAACTTGATATATTTTCAGGTCTTTCTTCATGATTTCCTTGAATACAAAACAATGGAATATTCATATCATTTAAATATTTCTTTAACTCTATATCTCGATCATCTAAAAAATAATTGATACAAGCATCTCCTAAAATAATAACCACATTTCCATCATTATTCTGAATCTTACTTAGTCTATTAAACTCTCTATGAGTATCTCCCGTAATTAAAATCATAAAACCCCTCCTAATATTTAACTATAAATGATAATATTTCATAGACTTTTCATAATCTTCCGCGACAGCTTTAGTAAATCCATCTCCCATTTTAACAGGAAACGAATTTAATAATCCATCATAAATCAAATAATTTTTAAATGGAATAATGGAAGTCATCACAGGCTCTGGTAAATCTTGATAAGAAATTATTTCATCTATATTCGCATTCACACCTTTAATCATATATACTTTATTCTGAGTCATCACAGCCGTATACTCTTTTTCAAATTTAGCAATAATAACAAGATCTCGAAATCCTTTTTGAAACTCATTTGTAATATCTAGTTCTTCCTCATTAAAATGGTATGGATTTTCCGTACAAAAATCAGTGACTATACTATCTTTATTCTTCCAAAACTTATCGATAATATTTTGTAAATCATAAGGATTTATATGCTTTTTACGATAAATTTTAAAATGTTCTTTGATATGATACTTTTGATTTGTGTAATCTAATAAGCCAAAATAAATTTTATAGAAAAGATCTGCATCACGTTTAGACAGACAAGCATCTTCTTGTTTTTCATAGCTTGCAAGTTTTTCATATTCTAATTTTTCGTGTTCTATTTTCATACTTTTTGCTTGATTTGGTGTAAAACCATTTAAGGCCCCGGAAGGCATTTCATCCATTGCCTCATCTAACACTTTAAAAAATTTTGTTAAATCGATATTTTGTAAAGCAGGAACTCTTCGAAAGGATTCTTTTAAAGGTTCCCTATCAATATTAAGCAAAGCAAAATATAAAATAGAATCAAGAGCCGAATTCCAAAAAAATGGCAACTTCTGAATTTCATCTAACATTTTTTTCACTTTCTTATTATGAATATCAAAATCATGATAAAAAATAGTTCGAAACATATTAACGTCTAATGGTATCACCCCAGCAAGTCCTTGTTTTTTTCTTTGCTCGGCCAAATCTTCTTCCAAAGCATAGTAGTCTTGACAAACCAAAACCGGAACATCTTTTTCAATGTCTTCAATCTCTTTACTGTAACCATACACATAATAATGAAAAACTTTATTATGAAACATATGAGTTATAATGTCATCTTCAGAGATACCTGTTATCGCAGATGCAATGCTCGCGGCTGTATAAAGAAGCACGGTTCCTTGTGTTTTACAATATCCAACTAAAATCTCATTTAAATCATCTAACTTTCTTGCAGTAGTCCAGTTCACATAATGAAAAGCTTCTTTTACTTTATCTACTATTTCATCAGGAATAAACACATCATGAAAATTATCTTGAATTAAGAACTTATCACATAAAGTTTTTCTTTCCCAAGAATACTTCTCACTACATAAATCATCCATATCTGTTTTACTATCCAATAACATCTTTAAAAACTTTAACTCTTTTGTCATACAAATATCCACGATATTCTCTGGATTATCATAAACTTTATAGATTTCTTCTAGCATTTTCTTTTTTGAAATCCTCTCATAATTTTTAAAAGGTTCTACAATACGAGAATAATTATCATGAACATACTCTTTTTTATACCAATTGATTCTTTCAAACATTTTTCGTGTTGACATAGACTCACTCCTCATCTTTTTTCAAATATTTTTCCATAAACTTCTTTGCAAGTTCTTCTCCCTTAGGAGTCAATGCGACAGATTTAGCTGAATGTTTTTCAGGATACAAATAACCCATGTCAGTTAAATGATTGATCACGTCAAAATCATATCCTTTCCAACAAGTTTTAAAAGTTGTTCGAGTAATTCCATTCTTATCATCATTTAAAAATCCATCTTCATCCCAGGAACTTAAATACATTAATAATAACGTTAATTCTTCAATATTTTGTTTCACTTCTTCTCCTCTTTTCTAAATTCATATGAGGCAATAAAATAATGATGTACATAATATAACATTAAAATACTCAAATGTAAATAACCACTCTTCAAATTCAAAATGTGCCATAACCCGGTTCAAATCTTGTCAAAAAAGGAATAAAGTAGTATTATAATGAAACAGGAGGACATTCATATGTTAGAAATTAAAAATATCAAAAAAGAGTACAATACCGAAGGATTTAAGCAAAAAGCCTTAGATGATGTCAGTGTAAATTTCCGAAAGTGCGAATTTGCAAGTATTCTTGGTCCATCAGGAAGTGGAAAAACAACATTCTTAAATATTATTGGTGGCTTAGACCATTATGATTCTGGTGACTTAATTATTAATGAAATTAGTACCAAGAAATTTAAAGATGTAGATTGGGATAGTTATAGAAATCATCGGATTGGTTTTGTATTCCAAAGCTATAACTTAATTACTCATCAATCAGTTTTATCGAATGTAAAACTAGCTTTAACATTGTCTGGTATTTCGAAAAAAGAAGCAACCGAAAGAGCAAAAAAAGCCTTAAAAGAAGTAGGCCTTGAAAGTCACATGTATAAAAGACCAAATCAGTTATCTGGTGGACAAATGCAACGTGTGGCAATTGCAAGAGCCTTAGTAAATAATCCAGAGATTATTCTAGCAGATGAACCAACTGGAGCTCTAGATAGTGAAACAAGTATTCAAATTATGAAAGTTCTAAAAAAGATTTCGAAAGACAAACTAGTCATTATGGTGACTCATAACCCTGAGTTAGCCAAAGAATATTCTACTCGAATTATTAATTTAAAAGATGGAAAAATCATTTCAGACTCCAACCCTTATGATGGCTCCATTGATACCAAAGAAGAAACAGAAATCAGTAAGAAAAACAAAAACAAAACAAAAATGAAATTTTTAACTGCTTTAAGTCTATCTTTCAATAATTTAATGACAAAGAAAGCAAGAACTATCTTAGTTGCCTTAGCAGGTTCTATTGGAATTATTGGAATTGCTCTTATCATGTCTGTATCAACGGGATTCCAAAATTATGTAGATTCCATTCAAGAAGAAACATTAACATCTTACCCACTTAGCATCATGGAAGAAAGTGGAGACTTTATAAGTGCTATGTTATCCACAGGAGAAGATGGTGGAGTGACAGATTCAAATACCGTGGTTGAAAAACAAAATATTGCATCCATGGTATCGAGTGTCAGCACGAATGATTTAAAAAGTTTCAAAAAATATTTAGAAGCAAACTATGATTCAGTCAAAGATGATTTAACAAATGTCAAATATTCTTATAATATCAGTCCAAATATTTATACGATAGATGTAACGGATAAATTAGTAAAACTAAATCCAAGTACTTTATTTACAAGCCTTGTTGGTGAAAGTAGCTTATTAAATTCATTTTCTTCTTATTCTTCTATCTTCTCTGAAATGGTGGAGAACACGGAAGAAATCGAAACTCAATACGATGTATTAGCCGGAAGGTATCCTAAAAATTATGATGAAGCCATTATCGTATTATCAAACAAAAATGAAATCTCTGATTTACTTGTCTACTCTTTAGGCCTCAGAGACAACGCCGAATTAACAGAGATGATTACGAATGTCATGAGTGGCGAGCCAAACGATATTCATCATGATCCTTTAACATTTACGTATGAAGACTTAATGAATGTCGATTTAAGAGTCATCATGCCAACAGATTTATACAAATACAATTCCAAATATGACATTTATGAAGACATGAGTGCGAACGAAGATTATTTACAAGACATCTATGATAAAGCAATGAAATTGAAAATAGTCGGTATCCTATCGCCAAAAGAAGGAAGTATGAATTCGATGGCCTTAAATCCTGGTGTAAACTATACAACCGCGCTTACTAAATACATCATCGACTACGCAAGTAAAACGGATATTGTCAAAAAACAAATTGAGAATACGGATAGAGATGTCTTCTCTGGAAATAAATTTACAGATAAAAAAAATAATTTTGATTTTGACTTTAGTGATTTAATTGAAATAGATAAAAACAAATTACAAAGTGCCTTCAATATTAACATTGATGAAAGTGCAATGCGTAAACAAACAGAAGGTTATATGACAGAGATATCGAACGCGATTACAACAGATACCACTCCAGCAACAACCCTTTTCACAAATAACTTAAATGAATTTGCAAATGGAATATTTACAAAAATGGATAAAAGTTTCACACTTAATGACATTGATAAAATAGTAAATGGTTATTTAGAAACAAGCGAGGTCAAAGAAAAACTTACCAATATGGAAACCACTTATGTGATTCCAAAAGACACTTTTAAAACAACATACCAAGGATTATTGAAAGCTTTGTTACAAGCATACGTTGCAGGATTTACAGAATCTATGAAACTCATGAATCCAAATTATGTAATAGACCAAGAAAATCCACAAGTGATGGTAGTAGAAGAAATAAAACAAGCCGTCTTAACATCTTATCTTTCAAGTGCAGCCATCATTGGAACTGAAACAAAAATGGGAAGTGTAATGACCGAAGCATTAATGAAAAAAACCGTTCTTACTAAAGTCGGTGAACTTACTTCAACATTTACTAATTCTCTTGCGAGCTCTTTCCACGTAGACCAAAACAAAATTGCATCCGCATTTAAATTAAAATATACGGAAGAAGAATTAACAAGAATTATTTCAGCGATGATGACTTCTACTGAATCTACTGCTAAATCAAACTTAACTTCTTTAGGTTATCAAGATTTAGAGGAACCAACTAGAATTTCTTTCTACTTTACAAGTTTCGATGGAAAAGAAAACTTTATGAGTTTCTTAGATAACTACAATAATACAGTGGATGAAGAGAAAAAAATTAATTACAGTGATACAACCGGAATCCTTATGAGTTCTGTAAAAACAATCGTAAATGCCGTTAGTTATGTTTTAATTGCATTCGTATCAATCTCTTTAGTCGTATCAAGCATTATGATTGGAGTTATTACATATATTTCTGTTTATGAAAGAACAAAAGAAATTGGTATATTAAGAGCCATTGGTGCTTCCAAAAAAAATGTTTCTTCTATCTTTAATGCCGAGACATTTATCATTGGTTTATTATCAGGATTACTTGGAATTGGAATTTCCTATATGTTAATCCCAATCATAAATTCAGTCCTACATCATTTTACTGGAAACATTCCATTATCAGCTGCCTTAGAAATACACCGTGCAGTAATACTTATCATTCTAAGCATTATCTTAACTTTAATTGGTGGTATTATTCCAGCAAGAGCAGCTGCAAAAAAAGATCCTGTTGAAGCATTAAGAAGTGAATAACATCGAAAAAG
>CANPXO010000029.1 GCA_947586205.1 uncultured Bacilli bacterium | reverse complement strand
GTTTTACTTTTAAATCGTTTCATGATCATCACCTTTTTTAAAGTATAGCAGATGAAAATGAAAAAAATTGTCGTTTTATTGTTATTTTAACAAAATATTTTGAATGGAATTTCCTATAAGTTCACTTATAATTTGTAAATCATTTTCTAAAGTATATTTTGTAATATATTCATCACCTAGTTTAAAAAGAGTGGGACATCCAATAGATAATACTGGAACATGAAATGTTGCTTGGTCTATCACTTTATTACTTCTAATTTGATCTGCAAAAATGACTCCACAGTTATTGAGTTCAATGGAATGATTTAAATAACTAAAATTTTTTGTCACAAAACTATCTAATAAAATTAAAACATCAGGTTTTACTGTATGAACGACCATTTCAATCAGTTTAAAAGAAGAAATACCAGTTTTATTGGTTGTTTCAGGGGCAAATAAAGCAACTTTAGGAATGGTTAAAAAATCATTATATTGATTTGTTGCCAGTAGATGATTTAAAACTTTCACTCCAAAAGAATCTCCTAAAATAGAAGAATTTCCTAAACCAACAAATAAAATGGGTCCTCCTTTATGATACTTACTTAAGAAACTTTTAAATGTTTTACTAAAATATTTTTCAATCATTTTAACATTTTTATATAAAACCGAATCATCAAATGTAATGGTATAATAGTCTCCTTCTTTCGTTTTATATTTTTTACTTTCTGGCTCTTTCACTTCAAAATGTTTAATACATACATTTTTCTCTTTTTTCTCACTTAATAATTTATCTTTTTTTAAAGGAAGTCCTGCATCTAAAATAAAGTTTTGTTTCATAGTATTCACCATCTTTAATATGAAACAAAAACTTAAATTTATTCCATAACAAGTTCTCCATGATAAATATGATCAAATTCACATTTTAATTTTCTTAAATAAGAACGATTCACAAAGTAATTTTTGTGATTTAATACAACGATTTTATCGACTCCATAATTATTAATAATTCCTAAAACTTTCTTTTTTATTTGGATATACTTCATTTCATTTAATTCTTCTACTACTTCAATGTACAATGTTTCATTTCTATAGTAAATCATATCTTTTATCACCGTGAGAATGATAACAAATTTTCAAAAGAAAAGAAACCTTTTCGACAAAAGTTCCTATTTTATTCTTTTTTATAATTTTCAATTTTTTTATTCCACTTATCTTCTCATTTGATTGTATAAGTTTTCTACATAATATTTGATAGCATAATCTTCGATATTTGTACTATTAATACCATTGTCCAATAGAACATCTATTTTATTCATGAGTTCTTTTGATACAGAATTCATTGGAGTATTTCCAAAAGTATAATTATGTAATTTGGCATACTCTTCATCTTGAAATACTTGATAAGCAAGCTTTAAAATCTCTTCTGATTTTTCTTCTAACAATGGAATTCTTAAAGACTTTTCAATTTCTTGCAAACTTAAATTCTTTTCTAATAAAGTTTTAAGTTTTTCTAAAATTCTTTTTTCTTCATGAACATTCATTCAAATCTTGCTTTCACTTTTTTACTTACCATAGACATATCCGCAACGGAACCAATTTCTTCCGTAAGTTTTTTCATAATCATACCCATTTGTTTCATAGATTCAGGTTTTACTTCATTAAAAACTTCTTCAATCTTCTTATCAATTTCTTCTTCACTTAATTCTTCAGGTAAATAAGATTTTAAGATTTCAATTTCTTTTTCTAAAGAAGCAATTTCTTCTGTTTTATTATATTTTTGATATTCTTCAATACTATCTTTTCTTTGTTTGACATTTCTTTTAATGACTGCTAGGACTTCTTTATCTTCTAAATCTTTCTTTAAAGCAATTCCTTCTAATTGTAAAGCACTTTTAAGCATACGAAGAACAGATAAACGAAACTTATCTCCACTTTTCATAGCTTCTTTCATATCATTATTTACTAAATCTTTTAAATTCATTTTTATTCCCTCTTTCTAAACCTATTTTATAACAAAGAAAAAAGAATTGCAACGACAATTCCTTAATAACTTCTATGTTTTCTTGAATTACGAATATTTTTCTTTTTCTCTTCTCTTCTTTTTACTCCAGGTTTTTCATAATGTTTTCTTTTTTTCAATTCGGAAGGGACACCACTTCTTGCAACAGCGACTTTAAATCTGCGAATTGCTTTATCAATGTCGCCATCTTTTACGATAACTTTATTTGAATTCATACTTTTAATACCTCCCTTCACATTTACTACTAACGATTATAGCACCGGAAAGAGGAAGTTTCAAGGGGAAATCGACTATTTTTGCTTGATTACTGGGATTAAATTTTTCTCCCATTTTTCTATCACTTTCCAAATATCTTCACTCGGATCTTCATTATATTTACATCTTGCTTGGACGACTTTTTTATCAATCACTTCAATGGTTACAAAGCTATGGTTTAAGTCACTTTTCTTTCGCATAAAGTAAATCTCTGAGTCGACACTTGCTACTTTTTCTCCATAAGTTCTTACACAGTTATGTTGGTCTTGGCTTTCTTTAATTAAATCTTCAATGGAAGAAGCAGGATAAATCACATAATCTTCATCTTCATAGTAATTGAGTTTTAAGACATTGGATAGAGACTTAATTTTGGAATCAATTTCTGGGTCCTTCATTATTTCCATTTCTTGATAAAGTTTGTCATGAGCTTCCATAAAATTTTTAGGATATAATACATCTTTCTTCTTTAAATCAAGTCGCATGGTATTCGCCATGTCAAGATAATCGATATAATCAGGAAAAAGCCAATATTCTACTTCTTCCCTCTTTAAGTAATCATAAAGTTCTTTTAAATTCATGTGATAAACTCTTACCCATTCATCATAATAACTACAATATACATCACACCATGCACCAAAATATTTTAATGCTTCTTTATCTAACATTGGACAGATTTGCATCACTTTCCATTCATAAGGACTGATATTGATTTTTTGCATAAAAGATAAATATTTCTTTTCAACGCCAAAGATTTCTTGAAAGTTTTTTCCTTTACAAAATAAATATGGAACTTTTCTTGCTAAGTCATAGAGCTTGTAGTTTACTAAGTATTCGTAAGATGGATAATAAAGTGGGAAAAACGTAAGCTCATATAAGGAAATGTTTCTTTCACTTTCATAGAACTCTTTGAGTTCCCAAATACGACTATACTTATAAATGGTATTCTTAAGATCTAATAAGTTCTCCGTATAAAGAAAATGACGTGCATTGTAAGAAGAAATATCTTCAAAATTAAATTCTGCTGTTCTTTCTTTCATTTCTTTTACAAGCGTTTCAAAAGAAAGAACCTTGCTTGTTTTTAATTCTGTAAGACTATTCTTTTCAACTAAGTAAGAGGAAACAATTTCTATTTTCGATTGCTTTGATGTTTTACTTAAATAAGGTGGCATAGAATAACGATTCTCTTTTCTTATTTTATAGAGAATGACATCAGAACCATAAATTTCAAAAACATAAAAAACATTGATAATTTCCAAGTTTTCTATTTTATCCTTTATAATCATATCTGGAGTTGTATTTAAATTTTCTAATAAAATTTCTGGATACACTTGATGACACTTTGGACAAATAAAATTTTCTAAAGGTTCTAAACAATTTTCACAATAAAAGGTGTTTTGTGATTCCTCATAAATCACCATATTTTTCTCTTTCTTCTCCATAAAATCTAAAATATTTTGAGGAATGTTTTCTTCACTCCAAATCGGAATCTCTTTGATAATGGAATCAAAGTTTTCATTATATTTTAATTGAACCATTTTCACCTCGAAAGAAAAAGAGTGTTACACACTCATAAGTTCTGTTTCTTTTTCTTTATATTTTTCATCAACAATTTTATTAAATTTATTGATGCTTTCTTGAATTTCATCTAGACTTTTCTTTTCTTCATCTTCTGGTAATTCTAATTTTTTAATCTCGTTATTGGCATCTTGTCTAATGTTTCTTAAAGCGACTTTTGCTTCTTCACATTCAGCTTTCGCAAGTTTTACATATTCTCTTCTTCTGTCTTCTGTAAGTTCTGGAATGGTTAAAATCACCATCTCGCCATTATTCGTTGGTGTAATTCCAAGATTTGCTTCATTAATCGCTCTTTCAATTTCTTTAATCGTACTACGATCAAATGGTTTGATAAATAACTGCCTTGCTTCCGGAACCGTGATATTTGCTAGAGACTGAATCGGTGTTGGAGTTCCATAGTACTCCACCATAATCCCATTTAACATGGATGGGTTTGCTCTTCCTGCTCTTATTGTTGTTAATCTACTTTCTAAATTATCAATGGCTTTTTGCATATTTTGTTCTACATTCATATTTTTCTCCTCTTTCTATGGACTTAATAATTCTTCACGAATTATAAAATCTTCTAATTCACTTTTTGGCACTCGGCCAACAATTTCTTCTTTTAAACTACCTTCTTTATAATACATTATATATGGAGTATAGGGAAGATGTTCTTTTAATCTGGAATCCATATTTATCCAATTTTGATAAGATTCACTTCCTGTATCTATCGCATCTCGGTTAATATAATAAAGGGGTAAGTCATACATTTCTTTTACTTCTTTTATAATGGGTAAGAATAAATCACAAGTTTCACACCGGTATCTAGAAGATAGAAGTAAGAAATTTTCCCCACTTTCTATTTTCTCTAAGACTTGATCTAAGGATAACTCTTCTAGAAAATCGATTCTATAATTTAAGTCTCCATTTTCTCCAAAGACTGAATTATTTTTATTCGGGTCTTCCTCGATAAAATGAAGAGCAATCTGGTCTCCAAAAGCTAAAAGAAGTAAAACCCCTAAAAATAAAATACAATATGCGACTTCTTTTTGTTTCTCAGATAAATTTAAGATTTCTTTAGGTTTTTTCATGAGGAACCCCCTAAAAACTCATTCATAGCTTGCATGTACTCTAATCCTTTTTGATAAGTTTTGGTTTCAGTCCAGTAATTTGCCACGGTCATGTCTCCCATCACGATAGAAGTTTCATCATCAAAGTAAATGACCTCGCCATTCTTCACTATAAGTACAGTAGGAGCATAAATATCAACATCTTCATTATCGAGCACTTTTAAATATGGCATTAAAATTTCTATCATATGTTCATAATAGTAATTATGTTCTTTCCGGTCTTGTTCTAAGTTATAATAATAGATTGTATCGATATTCATTTTTTTTGCACTTTCGTTTAGGATATCTGCGATAGAGGCACTCCAAATGTTTTCTGGAAACCCAATAAAGATAATTCCTGACCCACTGTTTAAGAGTTCTAATATGGTTTTGGAGTCTCTTTCGGTAAAGACATTATCTTCCGTAATCCCATATTCTTTTGTAAAAATTTGAGCATCTGTTTCTGTTTTCTTTGGAGTATAGTCTTTAGTACCTAAATAAATGAAAACTCCAATTAAAAAGATAAAACTAAAGATATAAAATATTTTTTGGACTAATGTCATTTTCTTTTTCTTTACGTTCATACTTCCACATCCCTGTTACTATTATAACAATATTTTAGAATAAAAAAAAGACACTTTTTGGAATTGTGTCTATTTTTGTCTATTCGCCTTTTACTTGTTTCATAACTTCTTCAGCAAAGTCATCGCTACGTTTTTCCATTCCTTCACCAACTTCAAAACGAATAGCACGAACGATTTCTCCACCGTTATTCTTTACATAAGTTGAAACAGAAATATTTCCATCTTTAATGAATGCTTGTTCGGCTAAACAAATTTCTTTATAGAATTTTTGAATTCTTCCAGCAACCATCTTTTCAGCAATATCAGCAGGTTTTCCTTCATTCATTGCAAGTTCTTTTTGAATGGCACTTTCTTTGGCAACGACTTCTTCTGGAACATCACTAATGAAAACATAATCAGGTCTCATCGCAGCTTGTTGCATAGCAACATCTTTAGCAACATTTTCGTTTGTCCCTTTTAATACAACAAGACTCGCAATTTTTCCACCCATATGTAGGTAAGAACCAAAGCACTCGCCATCTTCTAAAGTAACAATTTCAAAACGACGTAATGATAATTTTTCACCAATTTTGGCAGTTTTAGCAACAATTAAATCTTTGACTGTTCCGTCTTCACAAGGAAGCTCTAAAGCTTCTTCAAGTGTTTTAGCATCACTTTTTAAAAGAGCTTCTCCAATTGATTTAATCATATCTTTAAATTCATCATTTTTACTTACAAAGTCTGTTTCAGAATTGACTTCTAAAATGACAGCTTTCTTGCCATCTACAAAGATATTCGCAAGTCCTTCAGCCGCGATACGACTTTCTTTTTTTGTTGCTTTTGCGATTCCTTTTTCTCTTAGGTAATCTTCAGCAGCTGCCATATCACCATTTGTTTCCGCAAGTGCTTTTTTGCAATCCATCATACCAGCACCTGTTTTTTCTCTTAAATTTTTTACCATCTCGGCAGTAATCATTCTAAATCAATCCTTTCTTTTATTTTAAAGCTTCTACTAATTCTTCTTTTTTCATTGTAGAATAACCTTTAATTCCTTGTTCTTTAGCAATTGCTTTTAATTCTGCTAAAGTTTTAGAACTATAGTCTTCAGTAGTTTCTTCCTGTACTTCTTCTACACTTTCATTTTCTTCCACTGCTGGTTCTTCTACAACTTCTTCTTTTGCTTCTACTTTTGCATCTTCTGTAACAGTTTCTTTTTCATTTTCACTAGCTATTTTATCTTCTTCAGTTACATAATCAACAAGTTCAAGTCCATTTGCTTCACAAATTGCATTATTTAATGCACCAATCACAACTTTAATGGCGCGAACGGCATCATCATTTCCAGGGATCACATAATCCACATCATCTGGATCACAGTTTGTATCAATAAGTCCAAATACTGGAATATTTAATTTTCTTGCTTCACGAATGGCATTAATTTCTTTCTTAGAATCAATAATCACTAATGCTTGTGGTAATTTAACCATTTCACGAATACCTGATAATAAACGATTTAATTTATCATATTCTTTTTTAAGTCCAATGACTTCTTTTTTAGGTAAAACCTCAAAAACTCCATCTTTTTCCATATTTTCAATTTCTTCTAAACGACTTACACGTTTACGAATCGTACGGAAATTGGTTAAAGTTCCTCCAAGCCAACGTTCAGTAACATAATAAGAATGACTTCTTTCAGCTTCTTCTTTCATCACTTCTCCAGCTTGTTTTTTTGTTCCTACAAATAGGAAAGTTCCTCCATTTTCAGCAATGGATTTCATTTCTGCATAAGCAGCTTCCATTCCCTCTACAGTTTTGTCTAGATCTACAATATAAATATCGTCTCTAGCTCCATAAATATAAGGTTTCATTTTTGGGTTCCATCTTTTTGTTTGATGTCCAAAATGAACTCCAGCTTCTAATAAAATACTTTTAGAAACTACGGCCATAAAAACATCCTCCTTCGTTATCCTTCTGACTCCATCTTCTCACCTTTTTCACTCTACGCCGAGAGCACTCGAAAAAGATAATCCGGATGTCATGTTTATTTGCTTTTACAAAGCCAAAGATATTGTAACAAATTTTATGCGAAAGTACAAGTAAAAATCACACTTTTGTTCCAAAGAAAAAACTGCTAAAAAGCAGCCTTTTTAAATTCTCCTAGAAGAATCTTCTGAACCAATCTAATAACCAGCCCATAGTCAATTTCCTCCTTCCCTTTTTATCCCTCTGTTCTATTACAAATATATGATAGCACAAAAATTCTAGAAAAACAATTGGCAGTTTCTTTACAAAATTAAAAAAAGCATTTACGCTTCTACGTAAACACTTACTTTCTTTTTATCTCTTCCAAGTCTTTCAAAACGAACTACACCCGTTACTTTTGCAAATAAAGTATGGTCTTTACCCATTCCGACATTCGTTCCAGGATAAATTTTTGTTCCTCTTTGACGATATAAAATGCTTCCTGCTGAAACAACGGATCCATCAGCAGCTTTTGCACCTAATCTACGTCCAGCAGAGTCACGACCATTTTTAGTAGAACCTTGTGCTTTAACGTGAGCAAATCTTTGAAGATTTAAAATCATCATTTTCATTCTATTCATCCTCTCTTATTTTAATATTTTTTGGATACTGATTCTCTAATTCTTTCCATAAATCCATCATATTATCAAGTAATTTTGAAGTAATCGTATCCTGTTTTTGAACTTCTAAACAAAAATCTTTTTCATCGTCATAACTGATTGCCTTCTCATCAAATCTTAAGATGGCATTCACTGTCGTTGTCAAAATACTTGATACAGCCGCGCAGACAATATCTTTTCCATACGTATCATACATCGCATGACCATGAATTTGAATTTTCTTTATCTGTTCACTTTCTTTTTGTATGGTAATCTTTATCATTAACCAACAATACTCTTAATCGTAACTTTTGTATAAGGTTGTCTATGACCTTGTTTTTTACGATATTTTTTCTTTGGATGGTATTTAAAAACAATGATTTTTTTATTTTTTCCCTGTTTTTCTACCACACCAACGACTTTGGCATTTTTTACAGTTGGATTTCCAGCTTTTCCGTTTACAAATAATACTTCATTAAATTCTACTTCACTACCAACTTCGTTAGGTAATTTTTCAACATAAATGGTACTACCTTCTTCAACATAATATTGTTTTCCACCTGTGACAAAAATTGCTTTCATTTTTAACCTCCTTCTAAATGATAAGACTCGCCAAGGAAAGGTAACTTTAAAAAGTTTTCTAAACCCATCTTGTGCGGTTTCAAATAAAAGCATATTGCTCATTCAAAACATACTCATTCTACCAAAGAATCCCCCTTGTGTCAAACAAAATCGCATGTTTTTAGGATATTTGCCCAAAATATTCTTTTAAAATTTCTTTTTCATGAACATATTTATTCTTATCCCAAAAGAAATGAAGAGTTTCTTTCTTAAGTTTCTTTAAATCGATTACACTTTCATTTTCTATTTTTTTATAAGGATACTCTTTTAAATATCTTTCTAGATAAAATCTTTTAAAGTAATATTTTTCTTCTTTTTTTAAAAGAATAAACTGTGTACATAAGACTCCACACATAAAATAATTATCAAAGTGATAGTAGTAGTTTCCAATACAAAATAAGAAAAAAGAAAGAAGAGAAATCACTTCATACCAAAAGAACGCTTTTTCAAAAGGAAATACTTTTTCTAAAAGACTATGAATAGCAATCGAGCCATCTAAAGGCACAATCGGAAGTAAGTTAAAGAATAAAATCATAGTATTTGATTTGATTAAAAATTGGTAACTCGAAAAAGAAAGAGTTCCAATCTGAAAAGTAAGATAAAAAATACCATATAAAAGAATTTGAGAAAAGACGCCAGCTAAAGAAATCAAAATTTCTTTATTAATGGAAGAATTAATGGGTTTTTCCACTTTCGTAATTCCGCCAAATGGATAAAGTTCAATCTTTAAGAATCGGTATCCAGAAAGATATATGGCTAGAACATGTCCCATCTCATGCCATAGAACAATCAAAAATACAAATAACGTTTGTTTAAAATAACCACAGCAAAAAGAAAGAAGAAAAAAAAGAAGTGTGGAAAAATCAAGATGACACCGTCGTATAATCCTCATAATTTAAAAATTCTCCATTTTTTTGAAAAGCAAGGTAATACACATCTTCACTCGAAACACCTAAAATCGTTCCAGCATCAATATAATCATAGAGTTTTAAATTGGTATTGGTAACCCCGCCATACCAAATATCTACACCATCCACTCCTTGAATAATATAGGTATTGCCATATCCTTCTTTCTCACCCATATAGACAAATAATCCACCTGCTAAAGATTTTATCGGTGTGCCTTTGGAAACTGCGACTTTATATCCATCTAGATATTTTTCTTTAGAGGAAACATCGGTATTTGCAACCATTTCCTCTTTTGGTTCCGTGACGGTAGGCAAAATATTTCCAAACGTATCATGATACCAAGAATTCACTTTGGTAAATGCTAGGTTGCTTTCAAAAATATTCTTTTTAAAAAATTCTTTATTTTCTTCTGATAGCTTCATATATATCGTACAAGATAACACTAAAATGACACTTAATAAAACTTTGGTAAACATTCGACTTATCTTTTTATCGTCTTTTTCACTTTCATAATGCCCTTTTCTTTGCTCATGTCTTAGTAATGCTTTTTCTAGTTCATCCATTTTTATCACCTAAATCATTGTATGAAAAAATGCAAAAAAAAGAAGTCTTTTTTAAGACTTATCGGTAGAACCAAAACCACCTTCACGAATACCATCTGAATGGTCATCATCCGTTAAATAATATTTTTGGAAAATCACTTGACCAATGACATCGCCTTTATGAACTGTAATTTCATGATCTGAACAATTAAAATATTGAAAATAAAAATGTCCATCGTTATCGATATTACCATAGTAGTCATGGTCGACAATTCCAATACTATTTGCCATTAAAAATCCTTTTTTTGGTCCAGAACTTCGATTTACTAACATAAAGAATTCATCTTCTGCGCAGTAAGCTTTAAGTCCTGTTGGAATTAATGTTGGTTTTATCCCTGATGTATATACGGGAATCACTATATCTTCTGCGGCCTCCACATCATATCCAGCTGAATATTTTGTTTTTCGAACAGGCATATGAATGTCTTTGTCTTCATACCCTTTCACAATTTCAAAACCTCTTTGTTTCATTTTTACCTCTCCTAACCTACTCAATTATATCAATAAAACTCACTCTTGTCTATTTTCATTTCATATGAATTCTTTTAGGAAAATAAAGAATATTTGTAAGTAAAAAAAGATAAAAAAGTTGAATGAGATAAAATAAAAGCGAAAAATTTTGAGTAAAATAGGTTATCACTAACGTATATATTGTCCATAAGAAAAAAATCCAAAACACATCTCTAAGTCTCGTACTTCTTCCTTTAAAAAAGGAAAGAAGATAACCCAATAGAAAAAAGAGAGTATGTAAAAATGGTAAAGAGTATAGAATACAGTCAAAAGTAAGACCCAAAAGAATAGGAACCAAAACAGAATATTCTTTGGGATTTAAAAACAAAATAAAGAAGAAATAAATAGGAAAATAAAGATTAATCATAAGTAACAGGTCTTTCTACAAAAACATAATTTAAGTCTTCTAAATGAATGAGAGGTGTCACCGTAAGTGTTTGTTCGACATTACTATCTTTCACACTTATCACTTTTGCCACAGGAATACTTAAATGAATATCTGAATATATGGATGTATAAATAATTGATCCTTCCTCTATTTTTTCTTTACTAATAATCTTTTTCACTACTAAATCCTCTCCTTCTCTTTCTAAAACACCAGAACTATTTTGAACAATAACTGGTAAACTCGTATGACTACTTGTAAATAGTTCCACAATACTAGAATGATTTCTTACTTCTTTAACTCTTCCAATGTAACCTTCTTCATTCCAAACAAAATCATTTTCTCTCAATCCCTCTTCTTTTCCTTTTAAAATTGTAACTTGATTAAAATACTCGTAAGGATCATGTAAAACAACTTTACTCACTTGTTTTTCTTGATTTGTTTCAAAAATATTAAGAGTACTCTTTAATTCTTCATTTTCTTTTTGTAAATTTTCATATTCTACAGGTAATACCATTGTTTCTTTTAACCGGTTATCATTTCGAAAGAATAAAGAATATCCATAATCAAATTCTATTAATAGAAAGAAAAACAAGAATAGAAAAACAAGAAATATTTTTGATTGTTTCATAAAACTCCTTCCTCTTCTTTAAAACTATAATAACTTTTATTTCCCAATATCACATGATCAAGTAACGGAATACCAAGAAGTTCTCCAGATTCTTTTAAACGAATGGTCACTTTTTCATCTTCTTTACTAGGACTTACATTTCCACTCGGATGATTATGAATACATAAAATTTTAGAAGCATTATTTAAAATGGCTTCTTTAAAGATATCTCTTGGATGAATGAGAGATTGATTATTCGTTCCAATAAATAAGACTTTATGACAAATCACTTCATTCTTAGTATTTAAAAATAAAACCATAAATTTTTCTTGAGTCTCTTTAAAATAGAAAGAATGATAATTTTCATAAACATCTTGGGCATTTCGAATTTTTACTTTCTCTTTAGGACTTTCTTTGGTAAACCTTTTTCCAAGTTCTAAAGCAGCCATTAATGTAATTCCTTTTACTTCCCCTAAACCTTTAATTTTCATAAGAGAAAAAAGTCGCATATCTTCTAGTTTTTCAAAACCACCTAACATCTCTAAAACTTCCATACTCAGTTCTTTTACATTTTTCTTCTTAGTTCCTGTACGAAGTAATATAGATAATAATTCAACATTCGATAAAGTTTCAATTCCATATTTTTTTGCTTTTTCTCTTGGCTTTTCTTCATTTGGTAATTCTTTTATTTTCATAGTTCACTCATCTTTTCTAATATTTTTTGATTTAATAATAGAATGATTTCTTTTTCTTTTGCTTTATCTAACAGTAAATTGTAACTAGAAAAAGATTCTTTCTCATCTGAAACTAATTTTAATTCTTTTTCATAGTATTCAATATTTTGTTCTTCTAAAGAAATCTTTATTTTTTCTAAGTTTTCTTTAGTTGTAGAGGCTCCAACTAAAACTCGGTAGTAATTGTCATCTGGGTAGATTACCGCATCCATAAACTGTTCTTTTTTTTCTAAAGCATTTTGATAATCTTCATAAACACCCACTTGTAAAACATAAAAAGAAATGCTATCTTCTTTTCTTGGTATTTTATAAAAGAGTACTGGAAAAGCTAAGAGAAAACCCGTCAATATTGCTAAAAAACAAATGATAATTTTTTTCTTCATATTCATCACCAAAATGAATATATCATATAGAATATGAAAAAAATGTCGAAAAAAAGGAGAATAAAAAAAGAAATAGAGTTTTAATTGCCATCTCTATCTTCTTCTTTTAACTTTTCAATTTCTGCTATTGATAATCCTGTGATTTTTGCTATTTTTTCCATTCCAAGTTCTGGGCTTTCTTCTAGCATTGATTTTGCAATTTCCATTTTTTCTTCGGCTTTAGCTTCTTCAGCTGCTTCTTCTTTAGCAAGAGAGATTCTCGTATTCGTAAGACGTTCTTTGTCTTCTTCTTCAGAAACTGTCCTTATAAATGTTCCATCACTATTTAATATATACATTTTCTGATCAAACTCCTTTACTAATTCATCTTTCTTGGATAATTCTACAAGTTCTTCTTCACTTGCTCCTAACATCACTAGATGAATATTCTCTTTGTCTCCTTGTATGTTCTTATCATACCATTCTTTTTTTACATTTTCAATATTGATTGTAATCATTTTAAAATGTTCAACATATGGAGTTAAGTTTTCTTCATCTAAGAGTTTGTAGATTTTTTTCTTTCCTTCACTTTCATTCTTATTGAAATCGAAGTCTATATGAATGAAGTCGCTCTTGGTGTCGTATTCTTCTCCTCTTTGAACTTTTTGAGAGTAAAAAGAAGTAAAGTATGCTAAGTTTCTTACTCTTGTTGCAAGGTCAAAGCTTGTATTCACTTCTACGTTGAGAAAATTTCCATCTTTTGTTTGTAATAATACATCTAAGACTTTTACTCTTTCTTTTTTGCTACGAACAGCAAGTTCCGTTGGAAAGAATTCTAACACCTCGACGGGTTCTCCTAAAGCTTCAGACAAAACGGCATTCATAAGCCTCGTGTCATCAGGATTTGCAAAAACAGTTTTGAAAAGTCGATCGGTACGTACACTTAAGTATACATTCGAATCAGTTGTTGTATCTGTCATAAAAAATCACCTCTCAAAGATACAAATCGTATTCTACAACAGGGGGTATGTCGAAACTTGTCGAACGGTGTCGAGACTCAATCATATGGCACCACTTACATAAAATTTAAAAACATACACGCCTTACGAAATGTATGTTTTTAATGTTTCAATATAATATTCCAAAAGTTTTTGTTTCTCTTCTGGAACACTTTCCATCATGGATTCATATTTTTTTATTAAATATTGATAATAGAAAACATTCTTTTTTTGTTTCTTTCCAAAAAGAAATTCTTCATTGGTTAACGCTTCATTCCCACTAAGATAACACATACATAAGTAGAAATGTCCGCCTTCTTCCACCGCGACTTCATCTTTTAGAGTATATCCAAGTTCATTCATAAATCTTCTTAAATCTTCTAGATCATGATTTGATTGAACAATAATTTTTTGAATGCTTTCTAACTTTTCTTTTTTTAAAATATGCTTAATGGTTGAAGTCCCCATACCAGCTAAAACTAAAGTGTTGTAGTATTTAGTATCGATACCATCTAGTCCATCACAAAGTTTAGTTTCAATAAAAGGATAATGACTTTTTGAAATGTTTTCTTGGGCACTTTCTAAAGCATGCTCGTGAATGTCAGTTGCAAGAATTTTGGTAAGTCCCATCTTCGCTGCTTCAATAGGAATATAAGCATGGTCGGTTCCGATATCAATCAATTTATCTTCTGGAGACAAAAAACTTAAAATGGTTTGTAATCTTTTCTTTTTCATTAATCGCTTAAGAAATCCTTTAATTTTTTAGCTCTTGATGGATGACGAAGTTTACGAAGAGCTTTGGCTTCAATCTGACGAATTCTCTCACGAGTAACATTAAATCTTTTACCAACTTCTTCTAGAGTATGACTTGTTCCATCAATGAGTCCAAAACGAAGCTCTAAAACTTCTTGTTCTCTTTCTTGTAAAGTTTCCAAAACTGATTTAATTTCTTCTTTTAAGATTTCATTCGTTGCATATTCTTCTGGAGTCATGGTATTAATATCTTTCACAAAATCACCTAAATGAGAATCGTCTTCCTCGCCAATTGGGGTTTCTAAGGATACTGGGTCTTGACTAATCTTAATGACATCACGAACTTTATCTACAGAAATACCCATCTTTTTCGCAATTTCTTCTTCACTTGGTTCACGGTTTAATTCAAGTGTTAATTGTCTTTGAATTCTTGCCATTTTATTAATCGTTTCTACCATATGAACGGGAACACGAATCGTTCTTGCTTGATCTGCTAAGGCACGAGTAATCGCTTGACGAATCCACCATGTGGCATACGTTGAAAATTTATATCCTTTATCATAATCAAATTTATCAACAGCTTTCATAAGACCAATATTTCCTTCTTGAATGAGGTCTAGGAATAAAAGTCCTCGTCCAACATAACGTTTTGCAATGGAAACCACTAAACGTAAGTTAGATTCGGCAAGTTTATTTTTCGCAAGTTCATCTCCCTGGGCAACACGAATGGAAAGTTCCATTTCTTCCTCGGCATTTAATAAGGAAATACGGCCGATTTCTTTTAAGTACATTCTTACGGGATCATTAATATTAATATCTTTGGTAATCTCCGCATCATCTAAGATAATAGGCTCATCTTTTAAATCTTTTGGTACCCCACCAGAATCTTCATCATCTTCGCCTATGACTTCAATGTTATTTTCCATTAAAGCATTGTATAAATCATCTAGAGAATCATTGTCGACATCCAGTCCTTTAAGGGCAGTCGCAAGTTCTTCATAAGTAATACGACCATTCTTTTTTCCCGTTTCAATCAGTTCTTCTTTTCGCTCTTCAAAAGATTTAATTTCTTTTACTTTAGCAATGGTACTTTTCTTTTCTACTGGTGCTGTTTCTAATAATTCAATTCCTTCCTCTTTGATATCTTCTTCAAATTTTACAATGTCTTCTTTTTTTACACGACATTCTTTTGCTACTTCAATCACTTCACTGATCAGTAAGTAACCTTCTGTTTTGCCTTTTTCAATTAATTCATTTTTTTTCATTTCAAATTTTGTCATTTTTTTACACTTCTTTCTTTTCTAATTTCTTGTATTTTTTTCATGAACTCTGTAAGTTCAATTGCAATCCTTTCTTTTTCTTGCATATCAATCGTATCTTTCATTTGCTGTTTTAACATCTTGATTTTTTCTTGCCACGCGTCTTCTTTAATGTTATTCATATAGTCTTCCATACTAGTTTCTAACAAATCTTCTTCTTTTATACTACTAACCACTTTATAAATTTCATCTTTTAAAGGAGAAACCTCAGCATAATTTAGGAAATCCGCAAGTTCGATGGTTTTATTTTTTTCATAGTAATACTCAATTTCATTTGCAATTCCACGGTAAGTTTCTTCTTTAAAGAATCCTAACTTATTTTTATACATTTTAATGTATTTGGAATCATTCATCATATAATAGAGAATGTGGGCTGCACTGATTTCATAACGACTCTTTCGTTTTTCTTTTAGAACGACAACAGGTTCGACGGGTGCGCGAACTTCGATTTTTTTCTCTAACTCATTTTTTAAAACATCATAAGATAATTGATATTCATTCGCAAGTTTATTTAAAGTGATATCGATTGTAATAGCATCCGAGCCTTTGAGACTTTCTAATACATTCATCACATACTCGGATAATTCTTTGGTATCTTTTAAATTCTTATTCTGTTTTAAATGAAGGAGCTTGAAATCTAAGAAGGATATCGCGTGATTTATATTCTCCTGCATCGCCTCGACTCCATTTTTTAAAATGTATTCATCAGGGTCTTTTTCCCCACTTAATCGAACCACCTCTAGTTCTACCCCAGCATTTTCTAGAATGGTTCCATTTGTCATCGTAGCCATTTCCCCTGCATTATCGTTATCGAACATCAATACCACAGGAACACGAAGACGTTTCATTAAACTAATTTGGTCACTTGTTAAAGCGGTTCCCATTAAGGCCACAGTGTTTTCGATGCCACTTGCATACATTCGGATCGCATCCATATTACCTTCTACCAAGATTAATTTTTTAGTTTTTCTTGCTGCTTCTTTTGCCCGATGGTAATTAAAGAGAACTTTTCCTTTGGTGAATATTTCTGTTTCTTTACTATTTAAATATTTCGGTCCTTTCTCGCCTTCATAGACACGACCAGTAAATCCTACTGTGTTTCCTTCCGCATCATGAATGGGAAAAATAATTCGGTCTATAAAGACATCTTTATATTCTAACCCATATTCATTCACAAGTCCAAGAGAAAATAACTCTGAATCACTTATTTTTTTCTTTTGAAAAAAATCATGTAAGGAATTTTGAGTGCCTGCAAGACCAATATCAAATGTTTTACGCATCTCTTCATTAAGGCCTCTTTCACTCAAATATTCTCTTGCTTTCTCGCCTTTCTCTGTATTCAAGTAATTCACAAAGAAGTTTTGAGCAAGACGCATGATTGAAAACTCTTTCTCATGTTTTTCTTGTACTTTATACTGCGAGGAATCAATATTTGCGTGAACTCCTACTTTTTCCCCAACTTTAATTACGGCATCTAAATAGGAGATATTTTCAATTTCACTGACAAACTTAAATACATTTCCAGCTGTATGACAAGTAAAGCAATTAAACATTTGTCGTTCACGAGAGACTGACATGCTTGGTGTATGATCATCATGAAAAGGACAAATTCCAAAATAATTTTTTCCATGTGGTTCTAGATTTACATACTCTTTTACGATTTCTACAATATCTGCTTTTTGACGAATTTCATCCATAATTTCTGGTGAAAGTCTAGCCATATTAAAAATTACCTCCCTAATTATATATATACCGGGTATACCCCTAATTTCCTTTTTTTTTCTGAAAAAAATTGAGAATTTTCGACATTTTTTCTAAAATTTGACATAAACTTTACACTTTTATGATAAAAAAAGAAAGAACATGTCTTTCTCTTTAACTCATTGATTCACGAAGTTTTCGAATTCTTGCAATATCAATTTCAGTGGTATTTGCAATGTCTTCATCGCTTTTTCCTTTCGATATCATTTTTTGAATCAGTTTGTTTTCACCACGTTCTTCTCCACGTTTTTCACCAATAGCAATTCCGCGTTTCTCGCCAATAGCAATCCCACGTTTTTCAGCAAATTTTTCACACCATGAATCATGATCAAAATCATTGG
>CANPXO010000028.1 GCA_947586205.1 uncultured Bacilli bacterium | reverse complement strand
TTTCTCTTTCGTAGATAATTTTTTCTTTTGAAAGATATACTCAATTTGAATCATAATTTCATCCAAATATTCCTCTTCATGATAACTCTTTTATCACGATACAAATGTTTAAACATGTCATCAAATAGAATCTTCTTTTTTCTATAATTCTTAGATGCCAAAAAAATCACCTCAAGTGATTATTCTTACATAGGAATAAAAGAAATTCAAGCGAAGGTTTTGTCGAATTTTGTCGAAAGTAAAAAACTACAAAAAAAGAAAATGCAAATTTAAAATACATTTTCCAGTTCAAACTGTGAACATTTCTTAAATACTTCTATTTTTTCAACACTTTCTTTAACCATTCCCCAGTATAAGAATTCTCACATTTACTTACTTCTTCTGGAGTTCCTGTCGCGACCACAGTTCCGCCACCTATTCCACCATCTGGACCTAAATCAATAATATAATCCGCAACTTTAATGACATCTAAATTATGTTCAATGACTATTACAGTATCCCCATTATCCACAATTCGGTTTAAAATGACAAGTAACTTTTTAATATCTTCCGTATGTAGTCCCGTTGTTGGTTCATCTAAGATAAACACACTTTTTCCTGTGGCTTTCTTTTGAAGTTCTTTCGCAAGTTTCACTCTTCCTGCTTCTCCTCCAGATAATGTTGGAGCACTTTGACCTAAAGTGATATAAGTAAGTCCCACATCCATTAAAACATCTAGTTTTCTTTTAATTTTTGGAACGTTTTCAAAAAATTTTACAGCCTCACTCACACGCATATCTAAAACTTCACTGATATTTTTGCCTTTAAATTTAATCTCTAATGTTTCCTTATTATAACGTTTTCCATGGCAAACATCACAAGGAACATAGACATCTGGTAAAAAGTGCATTTCAATTTTTTTGACTCCATCTCCCCAACAAGCTTCGCACCTTCCGCCCTTTACGTTGAAAGAGAATCTTCCTTTATCATATCCATGCATTTTACTTTCTTTCGTTGTTGCATATAAATCTCTAATATCATCAAAGACTCCTACGTAAGTAGCTGGATTACTTCTTGGGGTTCTGCCAATCGCATCTTGACTAATCATAACCACTTTATCGACGTTTTCAAGTCCCTTCACTTCTTTACATTTTCCAGGCAAGTCTTTTGAGTGATAGATTTCTTTTGCAAGGGTCTTATATAGAATTTCATTCACTAACGAACTTTTTCCAGAGCCAGAAACTCCTGTCACACAGATAAATTTTCCTAATGGGAATTTCACATTGATTTTCTTTAAGTTATGTTCTTCCGCTTTCACGACTTCTAAGAATTTACCATTTCCTTTACGACGTTTTTTAGGAACTTCGATTTTTTCAAGACCTGCTAAATATCTTCCCGTTAAACTATTTCTATTATTCATAACTTCTTCTGGAGTTCCTGCAGCAACTACAGTTCCACCTTCTTCGCCAGCTCCTGGGCCAATATCCACTAAGTAATCGGCTGCTCTCATGGTATCTTCATCATGTTCCACGACTATTAATGTATTTCCTAAATCCCGCATTTCTTCTAAAGAACGAATGAGTTTTTCATTATCCTTTTGATGAAGTCCAATACTAGGTTCATCTAAGACATATAAAACACCAGATAATTTACTTCCAATTTGAGTAGCCAAACGAATTCTTTGTGACTCCCCACCAGATAAAGAACCCGCTGGACGATGAAGAGTTAAGTATTCAAGTCCGACATTCACCAAAAAGCTTAAACGATTATCAATCTCCGTTAAAAGTAAGCGACTGATATTTTCTTCTTCTGGAGTAAGTTTTAAAGTTCTTAAGAAATCTCTTAATTCTCTGATACTCATCGTTGTCATATCATAAATATTTTTATTGTTGATATAAATTGATAACACACTATCTTGAAGTCTAGTCCCATGGCAAGTGGAACAATCAGTTTCGACCATAAACATCTCAAGCCATTCTCTTGTCCAAGCACTCGTTGTTTCTAAGTGTCTTCTCTCTAAGTTTGGAATTGCCCCTTCAAAATAATCATTCATAAAACGAACATTTCCATTTTTGGCAACATACTTAATTTCAATCGGTTCTTTCGAACCATATAACAAAATATCTAATTTTTCTTTTGGAATTTCTTTCACAGGAACATTCATATCAATTCCATATTTTTCACAAACAGCTTCGATTGTTGTTCGATGAACATTATTTTCAATCGTATATCCAAGCAAAGCATTTTGATTTAAAGATTTCTCTTTATTCGGAATAATTAAATCTTCACTAATTTTTAATTTGGTTCCAAGTCCTTTACAATCTGGACAGGCTCCATAAGGACTATTAAAAGAAAATAATCTTGGTTCTAATTCTGGAATCGAATAATTACAATGAATACAAGCATAATGCTCACTCATCACAATTTCTTCTCCGCCAATAATATGAAGAACAACTTTCCCATTTGCTAAATGAGTACTTGTTTCAATGGATTCAAAGATTCTTCCTCTTTCACTATCTTTCACAACCACTCTATCAACGACAACATCGATATTATCTTTTTTATTTTTTTCTAAAGTAATTTCATCATCTAAAGAATAAATTTCTCCATTTACTCTTACCCTAGAATATCCTTCTTTTCTTAAATCATCAAATAAGTCTTTATGAGTTCCTTTTTCACCGTGAACAACAGGAGCTAAGATTTCTAACTTTGTACCTTCTTCAAACTCCATGACTTTATTTGTCATTTCTTCAATACTTTGACTTTTAATCGGAATATGATGATTTGGGCAATAAGGAACCCCAATTCTTGCAAATAAAAGTCTTAAGAAATCATAAATTTCTGTAATGGTTCCTACTGTACTACGTGGGTTTTTATTTGTAGTCTTTTGATCAATCGAAATACTAGGTGATAATCCTTCTATACTATCCACATCAGGTTTCTCGGTATTGCCAATAAACTGTCTTGCATAAGCCGATAAACTTTCAACATATCTTCTTTGTCCTTCTGCAAAAATCGTATCAAAAGCAAGACTACTCTTTCCTGAGCCAGAAACTCCTGTCATCACAATTAATTTATTTTTAGGAAGTTCTATATCCACATTTTTTAAATTATTTTCTCTTGCACCTTTTACAATAATTTTATCCATGCTAAACACCTCATTACATCGTTCATTATTTTACCACAAAAACAAAAAATTATTTGCATAAATAATATAGCATATGTTTGTTCGTACATCAAGAAAAAATTTTTGGTTGAAATGACTGAATGATTCAAAGAAGACATTGAAGCATTAAAAGAAACTTAAAATTATTCTCTTGTTTTTCTTTCTTGAATTCGATAAGCAATTCGTAAAAGAAGTTTCCATGGAGTAAATCTTGCAAAAAATAAGGCAAGTTTCATTCTTAAAGTTGGCACGATAATAAGTTTCTTTTGAAACATTTTTTGAATGGCATAGTGCGCTACATATTCACTAGAGGCCCCCTTCACGGCAAAGTGCCCTTTAGCAACTTTGTTAAATTCGGTATCAACAGGCCCTGGACATAATGCAGAAATCACAACAGGACTTTTTCTTCTTCGAAGTTCTTCATAAATCGCCATAGTAAGTTTTAAAATATAATTTTTTGTAGCATAGTATGTGGATAACCTAGGACCAGCAAGAAAACCAGCTGAACTACATACATTTAAAATGTATCCTCCCCCATCACTTTCCATTTTTCTTAGAAATAACTTGGTTAAAATATGATAGCTAATGACATTTAAGTCAATCATTTCTAATTCTCGGTCTAAGTCTGTTTCCAAAAACTCTCCAAACAAACCAAAACCAGCATTGTTAATCATGATATCAATTTTTTTGTCTTTTACTTTATCAAACAACTTATAAACATTTTCTTTTTGAGTTAAATCAAGACATATGATGTTTACAGAAACAGAGAATTCTTTTTTTAATGCTTCTAACCGATCTTTTCTTCTTGCTACTAAGATTAAATCAATACCCTTATTTGCTAGAACTCTGGCCATATCTCTTCCGATTCCAGAACTTGCTCCTGTCACTAATGCTAACAAAGTAATCACCTACCTAGCATTAGTATATCAAAAAAATGTGCTTTTAAACAATTATTTGATTAAGGAGTTAGAATAACACGGAAAGTAGTACCCGTATTTGCATACCCATATGTAACAAAAAAATCTGCAATGCCAGCACTAGAACCATAAGCATAAGACCCACCACGTATGAACCATGGACTACTAGTATATGAAAAATAAGCTTCGTCTGCATTCCATCCGCTTACTTGTCTTGTTGTATTACTATATTTAACAGAATAAAACGGTCCAAATTCTTTCGTTCCATCTCCTAATTTGCCTCCTTGAAATTGTGTATATACTGTTTGGTATCTGTAGGCATCATAATATTTTTCATCGGGCCATTGAAATCCTTGATTCTCTGTCGTCCATTTAGTGGAATCTTTTGTTAATGTTCCCACAAAATTAGAATTCCGTGAATTGTCATATCCGCTTACTGGATTTCCAGCTTGGTCTACCATAACTCCCATGACATATTCCCATGACCCACCAGCCATATCAAAGACTCCATAATAATTATTTGTTGTACTTGAAATAATACTTTTTGAATTATTATAATTATTAACATAAGTGGTATCTTGTCCTAGAGCATTTCCTTCATATTTATTACATTCTAAATTGGAGTTTGTCCATCCACAAATAGGCTGATTCACAGCAGAACTCCCTGTTACAGAACTACTCGAATTATTAATTCTTACTTCTGTACACTCACCATTACATCTTCCATATTGACTATTTGTTAAATAAGCAACGGCTCCCCATTCCATATTTTTCATCATGTGACTATCTAAACTTCTTCGATAATCATACGATGTATAGAAAGCTTTGGCTACACTTATTTTTCTCCATGAATAAACATTTGGCTTAATAATAATTTTATTTGAATTAATTTCATCTTTTTCAGCACCATCCACAGTCCAATCTTTTGGTGTAACGTCACTTTCTCCGTCTCCATCTTGATTATATCCAGTTTCAAACTTCCCAACCCAAAATCCATTGCTATCAAAACTTGTAAATGCTGGATGGGTTAATTTAGTACCTTTTGCGTTTCCTGACTGAATTGGTTTATCTTTGGTTACAAAAGTCACATTGATAGTTTTTGCCTGATTTAATTCTTCTTTTGCTGTTGCATCGCCTATATCTCCAAGCACATTTTCTTGTGGAACACTCGTAAACGCACTTGTTTCTTCCTCGCCATTCCATATTTCATATTCATATCTTGGTATCCATACAAAGTAACTTTCTATATTTTCTTCCAGTATTTCTTGTCCTACTTCATAATCTTGTTTACTTCTTAATATGACTGCATTTGCCCATTTTTGTTTCGAATAATCATACCATTCTTTGGTTAAATCTGCTTTTAATGCATGACCGGTTCCATCAAAAGTAATAGCCACTAACTCATTTCCTAAATCTGGTATAGCTCCATTTACTGTATCATCTACATATAATTTATCAAAATATAAATAACATTTTGTTTTCGTCGTACCAATATCTTTGATTTCAATACTCCATTTTTCTTGATTCCAACTAATATGATTTTTTTTACTTGGGTCTGTAACATCTTCACAATAGCTTTTTGATGTATCTAAACTATAATCACTCTCTTTATTTGGCATATCTTTTTGTAATTCACCTTCTACATATACCATGAATCTTAAGTCTCCCATATCTTGAACCTCACCATTAATCACATTTTGATTTGTCTTCACTTCAAAGATGGCAAACGTTCGATATAAAACTGCTCCACTTACTAACATAATACATACTAGTGTAAATACAATAATTCCTATTCTTTTATTATCTCTTTCTTTAAATCTTTTTAGTTTCATATTCTTCCTACTTTCTGAAACCATTATAGCACATTTTAGTCATATATTCATACTTTTTGTTCTTTTTGCTAATTTTTTTTAAATCAATGGGACAATTGACTTGGTGATTTCTATGATAGATAACAATTTAAAATATTGTCGTGAAGAGTTAAAGATAACTCAAACAGAGCTTGGAAATTTATTTGGCGTTTCAAAAGGAACCGTTTCTTGTTGGGAAAATGGATATAGTTTTATGCCTTTAGAAAAATTAATTACTTTTAGTAATCAATATGGTTATTCAATGGATTTTATTTGCAACTTATCTCATGATAACAAAAAATCTGTTCAAATTAAAAATACTGACCAAATCAAAATTGGACAAGCATTAAGAAATTTAAGAAAAAGTTTACAGTTATCTCAAGATGAATTTGCTAAAAAATGTAATATTCCTCAATCTACTTATAGTCATTATGAAATAGGATATAAAATGATCACTACATTGAATTTTTACTCTATTTGTAAAACATATCATGTTTCAATGGATGCTTTACTAAGTGATAATTAATTTAAAACAAAAAAATGTGCTTTTACACACATCTATTCTAATTTTGTAAATGATACTATAAGAATTTTTTCTTTAAAGTATTAAACATTTCAGGTAATTCTTCATAGTGATAATAATTCTTTTCAAATTCATTTTCTACTTTTACAATTTGGCATTTGGAAAAATCTTGGAGTTTTCCTGTTTGAATATTAAAGATTTGTCCTTCTGATACTTGGAAACCTAAAACAGAACAAAGATATTCGAGATTGCCAGGACTCAAAGCATAATAAATGGCATATAAATTCACATATTCTTTTGGAAAATGATAACGTTCTAAACCTTTTTTCATAAAATATTCCCAATGAATTTCACAAAAATAAGGAATTGGAACATTTTCTCTTTTTGCATGACAATCTTTTAAAGTGATAAATGGAATATCAACAATTTTATCATGATTTACAATCGCTTGAAATCTTATGTTATCATAAACTCTTTCCATAATCGTTCCAATATAATCTTGTTTAGCCACCGTATAACATTTTTTTTGAAAAAATGGAGAATGAACTTCATATAGAAAATTATGTCCTATGAAAGAACTTGCTAATATTGCTTGACTAAAGTTTATTTTTTCTTCTTTTTCTTCTTTTACCTTGTTTAATCTTTTCTTTATCTGTAATAATTGTTCTTTCATTTATGTCACCCTTTAAAATATATGTAAGATTAACTTCTTCTTTCTAAAATTTCTACTAAATTTGGTAATATTTGTTTCTTACGTGAAACAACATTTGGAATAAACATTCCCTCTTCTGCTTCTGGAAGATCAAAACTATCTTCTACAATAGATTTTGCATCTTCATTATAAAGAACATAGGAACCGTTTTTGACAACATCCGTGATAAATAAGGTCACTGCTTTGTAATTTCCTTTGGCTATTTTGTTTAAATGATCCACATATTCACTTAAGTGTTCTTTCATGCTCTCAAAGTCCATGGTGATTACTTGACTGATACCTAAGTTTTCACTTCCCGCTTTGTATGATTTAAAGTCTTGATAAATGACATCCTCAATTTCCATTCCTTCAATAGAACTTCCAGCTTTTAGCATTTTGTAACCATAAGTCTCATAATTTTCATCACAAATTTTGGATAATTCTTCGACCACTTTTTTATCCATTTCTGTTGTTGTTGGACTTTTTAAAATCAATGTATCAGATAGAATCGCCGACATCATAATTCCTGCGATATCTTTTGGAATGCGAACATGACTTTCTTCAAAAAGTTGATATAAAATGGTACAGGTACTTCCGACTGGCATACTACGGAAATTGATTGGAATATTAGTTCCAATCGCGCCAAGATTATGATGGTCGATAATCTCTACGATACGGGCTTCATCAATTCCTGGTACACTTTGTTCTAAGTTGTTATGATCTACTAAAATGACATCTTTTTTATCATAATGAGAAATATCCGTGATACGAATTAAACCAAGACATTCATTTTTCTTATTTAAAATTGGATAATTTGTGAATCCTTTCTTGGCTGCATCTTCTACGAAATCCGTTAAATAATCCAGTTCGTGAACCACAGATGGAGAAAGATTTACAATCAAAGTTTTTACATAGTTACTCAGTGTAATTTGATTACATGTGTTATAGGTATCAAAGTTACTACTGATCACACTTACCTGATTCTTCTTTGCAAGTTCTAATAAATTTTTATCAAGTGTAAAGTTATTTGTCAAAATAAGTAAAGCAATTTTACATTCTAAAGCATGTTCAATCACTTTGTAACGGTTTCCCACAATCAAGATATCACTTGAAGATAAAGGAGTCGTTTCAATAAATGTTTGACTTTGATAACTTCCAGCAATTAAAGTCCCATCAAATTCATCGTGAAACTTCAATATTTCTGTTCCATGTAAGGCATTTACAATATGTTGATAACTGGTATGTAAATGTTCTCTTGATGTTTCAAAAAAGAGCATAGCAATTTCTTTTAAGGTAATAAGACTTTTTAAATGTTTATTTTCATTAATAATCGGAACTGCTGTACAATGTTTTTCTTGCATATAGTCAATGACTTCTTTTAAAGAAGCATATTCATTTAACATAACTCCTTTATTATAATGTACATTACGAAGTTGAACTTTAACATTATTCAAATAATCTGGTTCTTTTACTCCAAAATGTTTTAATACAAATTGAGTTTCTTTCGTTAAATGTCCTAAAACTTTAGGAATGGTATTCTCCCCTTTTTGATTTTTTAAATAAGATAAAGCGATTGCTGCACATACACTGTCTGTATCAGGGTTTTTATGTCCAAAAATATAAATCGATTTCATATTCATTACCTCACTAGCTAGATAATGATATCACAAATTATTTGTTTTTCCTAGTAAAAATGAATATTTAATGTTAGAATATTTCATAGAAAAAAGGAATAATCAAAAATTTTAGAAAACATACTAAGAAAAGGAAGTGACGAGCATGTTTGAATTAGTATCAAATTACAAACCTAGTGGAGACCAACCAAAAGCCATTCAAGAACTACTGGATGGAGTTAATCAAGGAAAAAAACATCAAGTTTTACTGGGCGCAACGGGAACAGGGAAAACTTTTACAATTGCCAATGTCATCGCGAGTGTAAATAAACCTACTCTTGTTCTTGCACATAATAAGACCTTAGCAGGTCAACTTTATGCTGAATTTAAAGAGTTATTTCCAAATAATCATGTGGAGTATTTTGTATCCTACTACGATTATTATCAACCAGAAGCTTATGTTCCATCAAGCGATACGTATATTGAAAAAGATTCTTCCATAAATGATGAGATTGACGAACTCCGTCATGCTGCAACGAGTGCTTTAATTAACTATACAGATACGATTGTTGTGGCTTCCGTTTCTTGTATTTATGGTATTGGTGAAAAAGATGAATATAAAGAAAAGATGCTGATTCTGACCGTAGGAGATGCCATACGAAGAAATGACATTATTAATAAACTGATTGATATGGCATATGAAAGAAATGACATTGATTTTCACCGTGGGACTTTCCGTGTTCGTGGAGACATTATTGATATTGTTCCCGTGAATGAACATGCTCTTGGTGTAAGAATTGAATTATTTGGAGATGAGATAGATTCCATCAGACGCTTCGACCCCGTGACTGGAGCAATTGTAAAAAATATTAAAAGTACAACGATTTCTCCAGCAAGTCACTTTGTGACTAGTGATGAAAAAATGAAAGAAGCGATTCACCGAATAGAACTAGAGTTAGAGGAACGCTTAGAAGAATTAAAATCTCAAGGAAAATTAATCGAAGAACAACGACTTCGTGAAAGAACCAATTATGATATTGAAATGTTAAAAGAAACTGGTTTTTGTAGTGGTGTTGAAAATTACTCTCGTCATCTTGCTCTTCGTGGTGAAGGAGAAACCCCTACTTGTTTGATAGACTTTTTTCCAGAAGATTTTCTACTTGTTGTAGATGAGTCCCATGTAACTCTTCCTCAAGTTCGTGGTATGTATAATGGAGACCGTCAAAGAAAAATGACTCTTGTAGAATATGGGTTTCGTCTTCCTAGTGCCTTAGATAACCGACCTTTAAAGTTTGATGAATTTGAAGCGAAAATTAAACAAGCCATTTATGTTTCTGCAACACCAGGAGACTATGAACTTGAAAAAACAAATCACAAGTTTGTGGAGCAAATCATTCGTCCGACTGGACTCCTTGACCCGACGATTGAAGTAAAACCAAGTGAAGGACAAATTGATGATATTCTAGAACAGATAAGAATTCGGATGAGTCAAAATGAACGTGTTTTAATTACAACTCTTACCATTCGAATGAGTGAGGAGCTTACCAATTACTTAAAAGAAATGAATATTAAAGTTGCTTATTTACATAATGAAGTTAAAACTTTAGAACGTCTTAAGATTATTCATGATTTACGTGCAGGAATCTATGATGTAGTTGTTGGAATCAACCTTCTTCGAGAAGGAATTGATATTCCAGAAGTAAGTCTTATTTGTATTTTGGATGCGGATAAACAAGGTTTTCTTCGAAGTACACGAAGTTTAGTCCAAACGATTGGTCGATGTGCTAGAAATGCCAAAGGTCATGTTATCATGTATGCAGATGAAGTCTCTGATTCGATGGAAGAAGCAATTACGGAGACAAAAAGACGTCGTAGCATTCAAGAAAAATATAATGAAGAACATCATATTACTCCTAAAACGATTGTGAAAGAAATCAAAGATGTTGTTACAAATGAAATTAAAGAAACAGCGAAGAAGAAAACTATTTCTAAGAAAGAAAAAGACCGTATGATTTTAGATTTGGAAGCAGAAATGAAAAAAGCTGCTCAAGCACTTGACTTTGAACGAGCAATGGAATTACGTGATATCATTTTTGAAATGAAAAGTGAGTAACAAAAAAAGCCATGAAGGCTTTTTTAATTTGTAAATATTTGAACCCAATAGATTTTTCCGTTTACAACAGATTCTCCAATACCAATATGTCCAAACCTAGAATTAATCATATTTTCATAATGACCTTGAGACTGCTTCCATCCTTCTGAAACCGCCTTGGCATTTGCATAACCAAAAGCAATATTTTCACCTACTGCCGTGTAATTTATGTTTTCTTCCTTTAATATTTGAAAACATGGATTCCCATTTGGTCTTGTATGAGAAAAATTATTAGACCAGCCCATTTCTATCGCACGAACTGTAGCTAAAATAGATAATGTTTCATCAAAAACTAAAGGACTTACTGATACTTCACTTCGATACTGATTCACATATTTTAAAACTTCTTTTAACTCATTTACATTTTGTTGATATAAAGTTTTTGCTTCTGGTTTCATCTCGGCTGTCGTCGCATTAAATGTCGAATAATCTATATTTGTTGTTGTTTTCTCTCCTACTTTTTCTTTGGAGTTATCGCTGTAATAATTATAAGTCGTTGTCGTTGTATAAGTAATCGTCGTGCCATATTTTTTCTCTACTTTTGTTGTAACTTCATCTTTCTTTTCGACAAAGGTTTTTGCTGGAGGTGTTGGGGTTGGTGTTGAATTTGGCTTTGAAGTATTATTTGGTGAACTACCGCTTTGACTCGTTGAAGGAGCAGGATTTGGAGTTGGTTTATTATTTTCTACTGAAGTAGATGGAGTTTCCTCTTGCTTTTTCGCTTGAATCGATAATGTTGTTTCTTTTTTAGAAATATTTTTACTATCATCTTCCGTTAAAATCACAATTTTGTATGTTCCAACTGTTTGATAACTTCCCATTTCCTCTGATTCATAAGAATAATGACAAGTTGAACTTATATCTTTACAAGATTCAATAAAGTTTTCAATTGTATATGTTGTGCCTTCCTCAATATTGATTTCTTTTAGACTTACTTCGGGAGCTACGATATCTTCAAATTTTAGAATCGATGTATACTCTTTTTCTCCGACAGTTATTTTTACATCATAAGTATTTACCTTTGTATTATCGATATTTTCTATTTTTTCTTCTTGAATGAAAAACTCAATGTTTCCTTCTTCTTCTATTCCAAAATCTTTTAAAGTTGGAATTTCACTTCCTGTTTCTCTTATTACTTCTGATAAAACTTTGATATCCTCTTGTGATGATTCTAATTCTGAACCATTCTGTTTCTGAATAGTAATAACCATAAAGACTCCCACTAAAGTAATTATTAAAGAAGACGTTAATAAAATATAAATCCATTTCTTTTTCATTCTACTACACCCATTCCATTCTACTACAAACATTATATTCTAGAAAATTTAAAAAAGCAAACTTTAACATCATGTAAAAAGCAGACATCTTATAAAACATCTGCTAAATTAGTAAATTCATATAGAAGATTTTTATTAGAATAATTCAAAGTTGTATTTTCATCTAACCATAATTGAATTTCATATGTTTTTTGATTTGCATCACTTAAAGAACCTTTATCAAATACAAAATAGTAGTAATCGTTATCTTCTTTTTCATAAAAATCTTTTAAATAAGAAACTTCGTGATTAAAAGCAATCTTAATATTTTGATAATCTAATGTAGAAGCTTTATCTATTTTAAGTCCAAAAGCATAATCTGTATTTAAGTGAGTTCCATTTTGCATAGAAATTGTTTTTGGAACAAGACTCTCTAGAGCTTCTTCATCTTTCATAGGCGCAAGTAAATATTTACTTTCTTTTACAATGTCGACATAAGCATAAGAACGATTATTGTCTACACTGTTCATCGCTTCTATTACTTCTCCATTACGGAAAGAGTCCCATAAGAAGAAAGAGAAGGCCACGAAACCTAAAGTCATCCCAATTTCTAATACTTTTAAGCGTATTAACTTATTCAAATTATTCATAACAAACCCCCTATGAATAAATGAATTATATCACAAAAAGCAAAAAATGTCAAATCCGTGTCTAACTATCGTGTATAAACCATGTATAATTGTTTACATGCATTGAAATTATAGAATATAATAAGGTTAAGAAGGAGGAAGTAAAGTGGTAGAAGCATATAAAAGATTTCTCAATAATTATGCTAATTTTAATGGCCGTTCAACAAGAAGTGATTATTGGTATGTTGTTTTAGCTAATTTTATTATTGGCTTTGTACTTGGATTTATTGGTGGTTTACTTCACATTGAGACAATTACGACTGTCATTTCCACAGTCTATATATTAGCAACACTTGTACCAGGTATTGCAATCGTTGTTCGAAGACTTCATGATATTAACAAATCTGGTTGGTACTATTTTATGGCATTTATTCCATTAGTAGGAATCATTATTTTATTAGTGTATTTATGTACACCAAGTGTGGATGTAAACAACAAATATGGTGAAAGAGTTTAAGTCTCTTTCTTTTTTTTAAAAGAAAACAATTTTAATAATTAAATTTTTATTTTTATATGCTGCTTTAATGACTCCATCATTTAGTTCTACTAATTGTTTGGCAATGGAAAGTCCCACTCCAGAATTTTTACTTCCATTTTCTACGGTATAATATCGATCAAAAATTTTTTGAACACTTATCTTATCTAAAGAAGAGGTTTGGTTTACAAATAAAATTTCTCCATTATCAAGCAAACTTATTTTTAAATCTTTTTCTGTATATTTAATCGCATTCGATAAGATATTTTCGAAAATACGCATGAGCATGGTTGCATCTATATTTCGATAAATTTTCTGTTTTGAAATTTCAATTTTAGGTATGATGTTCTTTTCTTTTAATAAAGCATAGTAGCTTACAATTACATTTTCTAGGATATCATTCATACAGACTCTTTCTTTTTTTAAGTTTTCTTTTGTATCTAAACATTTCGAATAATCAAAAAGTTGTTCTGTTAATAAAATGATATTCTCTGTTTTTTCTTTAATAATTTGTAAATAATCACGTTCTTTGGAACTTAATTTTTCTTTCTCTAATAGACTTAAATAACCTTTGATGGCTGTTAAAGGAGTTCTTATATCATGAGAGATGTTAGTCACGATCTTTTCTAGTTCTTGATTTCCATTTTTATATTGAAGTTCTAACTTACGAAGTTTTTTTAAATCTTTGTTTAAAGTATGAACAAACTCATTTACTTCCTTATTGTTTGTGTTTGTTGTGATTAAAATATTTGTTCCACTCATTTTTTTCTCTAATTGTTTTGTAATGTCTTTTAAAGAACACTGTATTTTCATATCACGAATGATGAGAAAGATTATTATTAAGACTAAAATGCAAATTAATAAAATTATCATACTTTAGTCTCCTTTCCACTTCTATTTTATCATGTATATGTTAAAATGATTTTCTATTCATATAGAAAATTCCTAAATAATTGATGATTCCGATGAAAACCAGAGAATAGAACCATAAAACTTGAGCATTTCCTACGAAATGATTGATAAGGAAACTTTGACCAACGGGGATACTACTTAAAATGATTTCATATAGTGAATGAAATGAATTCGAAAGATCACTTGTATATCTCATAATTAGATTCGAACAAACAATCATTCCCCATATGACTACGATAAAAGAAATGGAAATGGAAGATATTTTATCAAATAACATTCCAATAAAAGTGAATAAAGAAGCATAACTGATACTAAGGAAAATAGAATCAATGATATAAAAGGATAAAGTTTCTATAGGAATCGTGATTTCAGGAACCATGATGAAACCCATAAGAACAGCTCCTATAACAAAAGCTAAGGAAAATAGGATACTTACTAATGTGTTTGTAACTAAATTTACTAGATAAATGTGACTTCTTTTATGACCAATGACAATCATATTTTTGATGATACCATTTTGAGTGAAAGGGGCCATAAAAGCAGTTGTAAAAATAGGTAAAATAATCCATGTACTTTCTAAAAATAGAAATAAAACACTTCCCAGTTCATTTGTACAATTTACACATCTTTCTGGATGAAAACCGTTATAATTAATATAGAAATAGATTCCTAATAAAAACATGATACTCAGTAAAATCCAAAAACATTTACTTTTTTTCAAACGATACAAATTGGCATTCATTAAATTAGTCATTTTCCTCACCTACAATCTTTAAAAAATAATTTTCGAGTGACTCATTCTTTTCTTTTATATCTAGAATAGTACATTCTTTTTTTGATAGTTCTAACACCATCTTTGAAATATTGATGTCTCCATATATAATGATTTGATTTTTGTTTAAGACTTCATATTCTATTTTCTTTTTTTCTAAATACTCTACTGTTTCAGTTAGTTTATCTGTTTTGATTTCGATTTTCTTTCTTAATTTTTGATTTAGCTCTTCAGCACTCAGTTCTTCGATTAATTTTCCTTCATGAAGAAAACCATAATCTGTAGCTATTTTGGATAACTCATCTAAATAATGACTGGATACTAAAATCGTGATTCCCTTCACACGATTTAGTTTCAAAATTAATTCCCTTATATCGATGATTCCTTCTGGGTCTAATCCATTGATTGGTTCATCTAGAATAAGGAAATCTGGATTTGAAGCAAGAGCAATCGCGATTCCTAATCTTTGTTTCATTCCTAAAGAAAAGTTGATTACTTTTTTATTTCCTGCATCTTTTAAACCAACTAAATTTAGTAGTTCATCAATTCCATCTAAACTTGGCATACCAATGATTTTGTACTCATAAATGAGATTTTCTTTCGCGGTCATATTTTCAAATAAGGCTGGAGTTTCCACCATAGCACTTAATCGTTTTCTTGTTTCATAAATTTCTTTCTCTTGATAGCCTACCCTATAAATCAAATAAGTTCCTTTTGATGGAGAAACTATACCTGTTAACACTTTCATTAAAGTTGTTTTGCCCGCGCCATTTTTACCAATTAAACCATAAATAGAACCGGCTTTGATGTGCATATTGATATTGTCTAAAACATAAAATCTTTTATACTTCTTTGTAAGATGCTTTGTTTCCAATATATATTTCATATCTTTCCTCCTAAAGATGAGTTTACCAAGAAAAGGTTAACGTTTCAGTTAAGAAATGGTTAAGATTTGGTTAAGATTATATCATTCTTTTAGTTTATAACCGATTCCCCAAACAGATTCAATATACTTAAGACTAGAATACTCACTTATTTTTTTGTTTAAATGACTGATATGAACTTTTAAAGAATTTTCATCACAATCTTCAGTGGTTTCAGAAATAAGTTCTAATAATTCATTTTTAGATATGACCTGATTTTTGTTTAACAATAATTGTTTTATGATGGCATATTCGGTTTTGGTGAGTTTTATTTTATTTTCACTCACAAGTAAAGTACAGTTATCATTCAGTAACGTTAATTCTTTATAAGATAATTCTTGATTTTTCTTTTTACGATTTCGTAAATGAACTTTGATTCTTGCAAGTAGCTCTTCATTACAAAATGGTTTGGTTATATAATCGACTGCTCCATTTAATAAGTTTTCTACCTTATCTTTCATTGATATTTTAGCACTTAACACGATAATAGGAATATCATTCACTTGTTTTATGATTTCTTCGCCATTCAAACCAGGAAGCATAAGATCTAGTAATATGAGGTCTGGACTTTCTTTTTGAATCATATAGATGGCTTCTGTTCCTGAAAAAGCATCGACCACTTGATAGTTTTCTTCTATTAAAAGTTCTTTGATTAAATCATGAATACTCTGATCATCTTCTATAATTAAAATTTTTTTCATATCACAATCACTCACTTTGTCGCATTTTCTTTCTTTAATAGAATTATATAGCAAATTTTAGAAAAAGCAAAATAAATAAGGTTCTTCGTGCATACTTTTGCATTTATGGAGGCACATTAATGAAGAGGGATTATAATGAATAAGAATTTAAAAAAGTATCAAGAAAAAAGAGATTTTGAAAAGACAAAAGAACCTGCTCCTAAAAAGACCCAAAAGCATAAAAAACTTCGATTTGTCGTGCAACATCACTTGGCAAGACGTGACCATTATGATTTAAGACTTGAATGGAATGGAACTCTAAAAAGTTGGGCCGTTCCTAAGGGACCTTCTTATAATCCAAAAGACAGAAGACTCGCGGTTCAAGTGGAAGACCATCCTTTTGACTATCGGAACTTTGAAGGAACGATTCCAAAAGGACAATATGGTGGTGGGACTGTTATGATTTTTGATGAAGGATATTGGGAGCCTCAGCCAAAAGAAAAATTAGATTTTGATAAATCGATTAAGTTTACTTTACATGGTTCAAGATTAAAAGGAAATTGGGCTTTAGTCCACATGAAAGACGATAACTGGTTACTTTTAAAAGAGAAAGACAACTATGTGAATGAATTAGATATCAAAGATTATAAGACTTCGATTCGAACCGGAAGAACGATGAAAGAGATTGAACAAAATGTGGTCAAGAAGAAAACAAGTAAAAAAGATTTTATTGTTGAAGGTGTTGAAATTACCAATCCTCAAAAGCTTATTTTTCCAAATCCTAAAGTGACTAAGTTTGATATTGTCCTTTATTATCAGAAAATAGCGAGACGAATGCTCCCCTTTTTAAATCATCGACTTATTAGCACGGTGAGATGTCCAGGTGGGATAACAGGAGATTGTTTTTTTAAGAAACATTTAGAAACGAAAAGTGATGGAATTTCTAGAGTTCATGTACCTAGTGATAAGGATAAGAAAACGGATTACTACTATATCAAAGACATCAGTGGTCTTATCAGCGAGGTTCAGATGAATAGTTATGAATTTCATATTTGGGGATGTAAAGCAAATAAACTCAGTAAACCTGATATGTTAGTTTTTGATTTAGACCCCGATGAAAATATGAGTTTAGAAAAAGTACGTGAAGGAGTCAAAGATTTAAAAAGTATTTTGGATGAACTTCATTTAGTTTCTTTCTTAAAAACAAGTGGTGGAAAAGGTTATCATGTGGTAGTTCCTATTCAATCTTTAAAATCTTGGACTTCGTTTCGGAAGTTTGCTAAAAACATCGCGGAAATTATGGAAATGAAATGGCCTCAGAAATATGTGAGTAACATGCGTCTTAAAAACAGAAAAGGAAAAATATTTATTGACTGGGTCAGGAATACCAAAATGGCCACGAGTGTTGCTCCCTACTCCATCCGAGTGAAAAAGACTCCAAGTGTTTCGATGCCTATTTCTTGGAGAGAACTTGATAAAGTAAGTCCAAATGAGATTACCATGAAAGATGCCCTTCAAAGATTAAAAAGAAAAGATCCTTGGGAAAACTTTTTTGATATCCAACAATAGAACAAAAAAAGAAAGATGTTGTTCTTTCTCTTTAAGTCATTGAAGCACGTAGTTCTTGAATTCTTTTGATATCAATTTCCGTAGTATTCGCGATATCTTCATCACTTTTTCCTTTGGATATCATTTTTTGGATAAGCTTGTTCTCACCACGTTCTTCACCAATAGCAATTCCACGTTCTTCACCAATGGCAATTCCACGTTCTTTACCAATGGCAATTCCACGTTCTTTACCAATGGCGATTCCATGTTTTTCTCCACTTTTTATCCCCCGTGCTTTACCATCCCAAAAGGCAAGTTTTTCATTCCAAGCATCATGATCAAAATCTTTCCTCTCTACACAAGACCTGATTAATTTGGCAATTTCTTCATTCATTTTCTTATAAATGCTCCCTTCACTTTCAAAAGCTGCACGTTCTTCACTGTTTTTAGCCTTTAAATACTTTAAAAACGTGACATAATCTTTTGTTCTTTCACCATGATTATAATCTACTTTATCTAA